>NZ_JBGONH010000134.1:0-1001 GCF_041439075.1 Vibrio sp. FF145 | reverse complement strand
ACGAATAAACAAGCAGCATCACTGATTGGTGTCGCTCCAATAACACGCGAAAGTGAGCGCTACAAAGGTAAGCGCGTGATCCAAGGCGGCCGAGCGCAAGTACGCACTGTGTTATATATGGCAATGATGTCAGCCATGCAATGTAACACCGTATTCAAAGCGACTTATGCTCGGCTTTTAGCTGCCGGAAAGCCTAAGAAAGTCGCTATTATTGCATGCGTGCGCAAGATGGTTGTGATCTTAAATTCAATGCTCAGAGATGGTGCTCTATGGGATGAGAACAGCGCCAAAAATTAACTATTGACGCCATAGTCGTTTGTTAGGCTTAATTTTCGAACGAATATTCGCGAGCTCTTTGATATGCAGCCTGAACCTGACCGAACATCATTGGCTCTTTTAAATGATCGGTTTCTGTTCCCCAACCACCAATAAAGTATGCCGATCTCATAGTATCTGTATGATCTACAGCATATAGCCAGTAGATACCTTCATCTCTACGGTCCTGATAAAACATATAGCGGTTTTCCCTAGCGGATAGAATATGCTCAATGTCGTCTGATAAATCCCAATGGTTTATTGGTATCACATTTCCATTTTGTTCTGAAGGACCACCAGTAGCTAACCAAACGTTAATAGCTTGATCAGCCAGGTCCTGAGAAAGCAAGCGAGCTTTGACACATTCCTCAGTGACTATAGCGTCTGAATTTGGCTTCACTTCAAAAAATGCATTGAATTCAGGAAGAAAAAAATCTGGTAGATATTTTTGACCATTTGATAAATCTATATATTCTTTCTCGTATTCAAATTGCACTCCAATACCATCAAAAAACACAGCCCAGCGAGCCTCTGTTCGTGAGCGGTATTCAATACCTTTATATGTTGTTTTAATTGCCTCAACTCTTTCTACTGCCATAGAGTCGTATCTCCTAACTTAAATAATTTAGCCTAGACATAATGACCCCCACGAAAGGTGCTAGCCTCCAATATCGTGGGTTAGCTTA
>NZ_JBGONH010000133.1:0-1016 GCF_041439075.1 Vibrio sp. FF145 | reverse complement strand
TCCTACAGAGGACTCTCACCTCATTAGTTCATACCCATGCTGGGCGTACACAAAGGCATCAAGGTGACGCTTAACACTCGGCAGTGTTGGTTTGAAGTGTAATTGGTTTTGTAAGTATGGCGTAAGCGCACCTTATGCCAAGCGTTATGTGACTATGCAATTTTAAGCATTGTAGAGAAGGATATTGAGTAATGAACGATAAAAATGATTTAAACCAAGCAAATGAACTTTATAAACAGCTCCAAATTAACAATAGTCAAAAAATTAATGCTTTGTTGGAAAAGTTGCTCAATGATAATTATCAAGATGATGATGTCATTGAATTAAAGAAGCTCCTGGATTATCCGCTTGAGGTTAACGAACTGGAGAAGCTTGTTAAAGGTTGTATTGCATCTAATCCGAAATGCTTGAAAGCGATAAGGGAGTGCGTGAATGAAAAAGTTAAAGAGATAAAAAATAAGGTTCTAGGCGAAAAAATTAAAGAAAAAATTGGGAAAGATGAAATAGTTCAACCCGCTTTAAAAAATACTCGTCGTCCTAAAAATTAGTTCGGTGATTGACTGTTAAATTCACATAACAAACGACTATGGCGTCAATGATTAGTTTTTGGCTGTACTTTCATTCCACATAGCGCCATCTCTCAGCATAGAGTTTAGGGTCACAACCATCTTTCGAACACACGCGATTATTGCGACTTTCTTAGGCTTTCCGGCAGCTAAAAGTCGAGCATAAGTCGTTTTGAATACGGGGTTACATTGCATGGCTGACATCATTGCCATATATAACACTGTGCGTACTTGCGCTCGACCGCCTTGGATCACGCGCTTACCTTTGTAGCGCCCACTTTCGCGTGTTATTGGAGCGACACCAATCAGTGATGCTGCTTGTTTATTCGTGATGTAACCAAGTTCAGGTACGTTGCTAATTATTGATGCAGCGGCAATGTTTCCTATTCCTGGGACGCTTTGCAATATTGTTTTTTTAGCTTGGTATTCAGGGCTATCTTCAATGAGTTT
>NZ_JBGONH010000132.1:0-1020 GCF_041439075.1 Vibrio sp. FF145 | reverse complement strand
GACGACATTACTTGCTTCATCTATGCGGTAACACTATCCCCTAAGCAACAAGAAAAGCTCTGATAATACAGGAGAGAAACTTCTACGTTTTAAATTGACAGTGGGGGTCATATCAACGCCGCGTTAAGTAGTGAGCAACGCAACCACTGAACCCAACCATACCACCGTAAGCACAAAGCCCAACGATGGAATGAAAAATGCTATGCGTTGGGAATCTGCCTTAAACGCTTTGTTATACACCTTCCGTCTGTATGTCAATAGGCAAGTATGTTTCCGTTCCCTTTTGAGAGGAACTATATACAGCATATGAGATTATTCTATTTCCAAGGAATAAAGAGATAAGCATTAGAAGAACACCATAAGGAATGAAAAATATAAAAATCAATAGATTATCGACCGCATAGCCTTCTATTGAAGATGCTATAACATGCGAACCAAAAAAATACAGCATTAGAGTAGTTGAGATCAAAAAGACAAATTGCATATTTTTCGTCAAATTTCTCACAGATTCAAACAAAAAATATATAGGCGCAATTACCTCTAGAGGCTCTTTATATTTAAACTTTGTCTTATTTTCATTCAACTTTAAAAAATACCTATGTCGTTTATATTCGTAAATTGCTTTTTTAGGACACGGTGAACTCAATAGAACAACTACTTCTTCAAATGAAACATCTAAACCATATACATACTTAAATACTTCCTCCGCATATAACCTGTCGACTGTATTCTTTTCAGTTGAGTGGAAATCAAACGACAGATCATGCAGTAGTTTAATATCTTCTCTTGATACATTTCGATTATGGAGCCTACGATCTAGAACATACCTTAGTACGAGAAGAATAAGAACGACTGAACCACTAAATCCTGCAAGTAACTTCGTGACTGGCAATGTCAATATTTCGTTAATATAATGTATTACTATATCCAACTTGTATTCCTATCTCATAAATTCACTAGGGTGTATAGACATAATGACCCCCACGAAAGGTGCTAGCCTCCAATATCGTGGGTTAGCTT
>NZ_JBGONH010000131.1:0-1176 GCF_041439075.1 Vibrio sp. FF145 | reverse complement strand
ACCTTGGAACTTCAAACACTGACAAGTCGCCCCGTGGGTTCGTGGGGCGGATACTAACTATCCAACAAAGAGGAGAGTTAAAGTAGCAAACACTCCCACTCTGAAACTTCAACATTAATTAAGCGGTCCCGTGAGTTTATGGCGTGGTTACAATCAATCTTGGCTGAATTAGTAGATCTAAACTATGAGGTTAGTACTACTCTTTACCCTAACCATGCCGGGTTGTTTTTAGTATTATCAGCATCACCGACTCGATTTCCATCTAAGTCATTTTCGCCTAAATGCTTACCAAAACGATTCCACACCTCGATGTGTGAGCTTTCACCATAATGTAAATTATCGATAACGTGATAAGTTCTTTCCAAAACACAATAGTGATCTGCTCCAGTTAGACTGGACACTGCATTAAGCGACATATTGTTTTTCAAAGTTAACTGGGCTTAGATACCCAAGAGCACTGTGCCTTCTTGTTCGATTATAATCAACTTCAATATATTCAAAAAGCGCTTGGCGCATCTCTTCTCGCGTCATTATCGGCTCGTATTGGACGGCTTCTACTTTCATTGAGTGGAAAAAGCTTTCAACACAGGCGTTATCCCAACAATTCCCCTTCCTACTCATGCTTTGTTTTAGATTATGAGCTGCGATTAAATCTCGGTAGTATTTTGAGCAATATTGGCTACCTCTATCACTATGGATAATCACGTCTTCTGGCATGCCTCTGCGGAACAATGCCATTGATAGTGCGTCACAGACCAGAGTTGCGGTCATTCTGGTGCTCATTGACCAACCAACGACTTGCCGTGAGTACAGGTCGATAATAACGGCTAAATACATCCAACCTTCGCTTGTCGCTAGATAGGTTATATCTCCAGCCCACTTTTGGTTTGGTGCTGTCGCATTAAAGTCTTGCTTAAGCAAGTTCGGGGCAACAGGAAGCCTATGCTTACTGTCTGTCGTACATTTGAACTTACCGGCGGCCTTCGCGACTAAGCTCTGGCGTTTCATGCTCGCGGCAATTGTTTTTACATCGTGCTTATTACCATTTTCCTCAAGTTCTTTTTGAATGCGCCTTGCTCCGTCGCGTTCCTTTTTATCATCAAAGACTTCTCGAACTTTGCTATCAAGCTGCTTGCGGTGCTCGTTGCGTTGAGTGACTTTATGGCGATTATCAAT
>NZ_JBGONH010000130.1:0-1177 GCF_041439075.1 Vibrio sp. FF145 | reverse complement strand
TGTCTAAAGAAAAATTTGAACGTACGAAACCGCACGTAAACGTTGGTACTATCGGCCACGTTGACCACGGTAAAACAACTCTAACTGCTGCTATCTGTACTACACTTGCAAAAGTGTACGGCGGTGTTGCTAAAGATTTCGCATCTATCGATAACGCTCCAGAAGAGCGCGAGCGCGGTATCACAATCGCAACTTCTCACGTTGAGTACGATACTCCTGAACGTCACTACGCACACGTAGACTGTCCTGGACACGCCGATTATGTTAAAAACATGATCACTGGTGCTGCTCAAATGGACGGCGGTATCCTAGTTGTTGCTGCTACAGATGGCCCTATGCCACAAACTCGTGAGCACATCCTACTTGGTCGTCAAGTTGGTATCCCTTACATCATCGTATTCATGAACAAATGTGACATGGTTGATGACGAAGAGCTACTTGAGCTAGTAGAAATGGAAGTTCGTGAACTTCTTTCTGAGTACGAGTACCCAGGAGACGACCTACCAGTAATTCAAGGTTCTGCACTTGGCGCTCTAAACGGCGAAAAGCAGTGGGAAGACAAGATCGTTGAGCTTGCAGAAGCACTAGATTCTTACATTCCACTTCCAGAGCGTGCTGTTGATCTACCGTTCCTACTTCCTATTGAAGATGTATTCTCAATCCAAGGTCGTGGTACTGTAGTTACTGGTCGTATCGAGCGCGGTATCCTACGTGTAGGTGACGAAGTAGAAATCGTTGGTATCAAAGAGACTACTCTTACTACTTGTACTGGTGTTGAAATGTTCCGTAAACTGCTTGACGAAGGTCGTGCAGGTGAGAACGTTGGTGCACTTCTACGTGGTACTAAGCGTGATGACGTTGAACGTGGCCAAGTACTTTCTGCTAAAGGTTCAATCAACCCACACACTAAGTTTGAGTCTGAAGTATACGTACTTTCTAAAGACGAAGGCGGCCGTCACACTCCTTTCTTCAAGGGTTACCGTCCACAGTTCTACTTCCGTACAACTGACGTAACAGGCGATATCACTCTACCTGAAGGCGTAGAAATGGTAATGCCAGGTGACAACGTTCAAATGACTGTTGAGCTAATCGCTCCAATCGCAATGGACGAAGGTCTACGTTTCGCAATCCGCGAAGGTGGCCGTACAGTTGGTGCTGGTGTTGTAGCTAAAATCTT
>NZ_JBGONH010000129.1:0-1221 GCF_041439075.1 Vibrio sp. FF145 | reverse complement strand
CACCTTCAACGGCTTACAGAACGCTCCCCTACCCCACATACCCTAAGGTACGTAGCCGCAGCTTCGGTGTATAGCTTAGCCCCGTTACATCTTCCGCGCAGGCCGACTCGACCAGTGAGCTATTACGCTTTCTTTAAATGATGGCTGCTTCTAAGCCAACATCCTGGCTGTCTGAGCCTTCCCACATCGTTTCCCACTTAGCTATACTTTGGGACCTTAGCTGGCGGTCTGGGTTGTTTCCCTCTCCACGACGGACGTTAGCACCCGCCGTGTGTCTCCCGGATAGTACTTACTGGTATTCGGAGTTTGCAAAGGGTTGGTAAGTCGGGATGACCCCCTAGCCTTAACAGTGCTCTACCCCCAGTAGTATTCGTCCGAGGCGCTACCTAAATAGCTTTCGGGGAGAACCAGCTATCTCCAGGTTTGATTGGCCTTTCACCCCTAGCCACAAGTCATCCGCTAATTTTTCAACATTAGTCGGTTCGGTCCTCCAGTTGATGTTACTCAACCTTCAACCTGCCCATGGCTAGATCACCTGGTTTCGGGTCTAATCCTAGCAACTGTACGCCCAGTTAAGACTCGGTTTCCCTACGGCTCCCCTAAACGGTTAACCTTGCTACTAAAATTAAGTCGCTGACCCATTATACAAAAGGTACGCAGTCACACCACGAAGGTGCTCCTACTGCTTGTACGTACACGGTTTCAGGTTCTATTTCACTCCCCTCACAGGGGTTCTTTTCGCCTTTCCCTCACGGTACTGGTTCACTATCGGTCAGTCAGTAGTATTTAGCCTTGGAGGATGGTCCCCCCATATTCAGACAGGATATCACGTGTCCCGCCCTACTCGTTTTCACTGATGATGAGATGTCGATTACGGGGCTATCACCCTTTATTGCGGCACTTTCCAGAGCCTTCATCTGTCTCATTAAAAGCTTAAGGGCTAATCCAATTTCGCTCGCCGCTACTTTCGGAATCTCGGTTGATTTCTCTTCCTCGGGGTACTTAGATGTTTCAGTTCCCCCGGTTTGCCTCCTGTTGCTATGTATTCACAACAGGATACTTACTTATGTAAGTGGGTTTCCCCATTCAGGAATCCCAGACTCAAAAGGTTATTACTACCTAATCTGGGCTTATCGCAAGTTATTACGCCTTTCATCGCCTCTGACTGCCAAGGCATCCACCGTGTACGCTTAGTCACTTAACCATACAACCCGAAAGGGT
>NZ_JBGONH010000128.1:0-1241 GCF_041439075.1 Vibrio sp. FF145 | reverse complement strand
GCTTCGGGCTTGTTCAACACTTGGGATTTAGTGTTGGCTACGCAACACCTTAATCTTTATTTGTTAAACAGATGACTACTCGATTTGTATTTCACCAAACAAACCAGCTAAAGCCTCTGCTGTTTGCCAAAACTCAACGGTTTTATATGTTTTCTCAGAAATCTTAGGTGGCATAGGACTGCGCCCTGAATCCCAATCAATATAAGCAACTTTAATGCCTTCTTCATATAGTGATAATTTTACTTTTGAAACAATTCCCATGCTACGAAATGCGGTATATGTAAGGTAAGCAGGAGATTTACATTGAGATCTTTCTTCGACAACTCTAACTTTTAATTTTCTATCCTCTAATTGACTAACTAAATCTTCTTCAAAATCAGGGACTGTTACTTTTTCGTTCTCGACAACGCAAATATCAGAGTAAGTCGCTCGGTGTGATTCACCATAGCCCCTAATGCCACTACAACCTGTTGTAACCAAAATTGCCACTAACGAAAAAATATGTACTGTTTTCAATTTAATACTCCTTATTATTTTTAATCTGTTTAACGTCCAATTAAGTTGTGAGCAACGCTACCGCATTACTTAAACACTTCGCCGTAATCACCAAACTAATTGGAACCAAAAGCGCCAAGCGTTGCGAATCAGCTTGAATTACTTGTTAGCATGTTGTTTCCGCTACAAACTCATTCACTTGAGAGCGTGTAGTGAAACGTATTTTAGTACCGTGAAAATCACTGAACAATTGCTGATGGAACTGTCGTGAATTTTTGGATTCTCGAACTGAGTATTCAGAAGCCCATTTCAATAATTCACGAAAGTTTTTCTCAGCCTGTTCCTCGTTAAGTTGCTTCGAACTCTCCGAACCACGGGCATAAAGAGAACTTTCACACTCAGACCATTCCAAATCCAAAAATAGCAACGTATCAACAGAAAGGATAAGTTGTTCAGCTAAGGCACCAAATACTCCCTCAACCACCCAGCTGTATTGAGACTTTATACTAGCAACTTCATTATCGATTGCTTCAGAGGAGCGTTTTTGATTATAGCCGCCTGGCTCCCATACAATCGAGTCCAAGTTAACTTCTTGCAACTGAAGTTTTTGGGATAACTGTTTCGACAACCAACTCTTACCTGAACCAGAATTACCAATGATGAGAATTTTCTTCATATTACTCCTGCATGCTAACGCTTAAGTATTTATCCGTTGTCGTAGCACAATGGATAAATACCTGTTGGAC
>NZ_JBGONH010000127.1:0-1242 GCF_041439075.1 Vibrio sp. FF145 | reverse complement strand
AATACAGGAGAGAAACTTCTACGTTTTTAATTGACAGTGGGGGTCATATCAACGCTAAGCTAAGCTGCCGCAAACCGTGGCATAAACTTTGCGAAGCAAAAATGCCACGCGTTGAAGGTCAGCTTGAGCGCCTTGTTAAGAGTATTATTTTAGCAGTGAGAATGCATACGCTGCTGCGAAGCTACTAGTTGCGGCTATAACCCAAGACAACACTGTAGGCCAAACTCTTTGGACTACAGTTGGCTTCGATTGCCCAAGATAAACGGCTGTATTGGGGATAAATTTCGTATGTAGGTAAAGCAATGCATTTAACAAAGCAAACATTACTATTACAAATATAGTCCTATTTTCCCATTCAGGAATTTCGGGAATAGCAACCAGCATAACACCAAATATGATAGCGTTTAGATTAAGTCCATATTTGCGATAAGTTGTAACCAGTCGGTTCTGTTTAACTAAAACTACCTGCTCTAGTGATGCAGATTTGCCAAGAACCCACGATTCATTTATCCCAGAGACTCGAATTTCACTAGACCCAGTTTCATTAAGTTCAATCACAACTGTTCTATTAATGCCATGAGCTTCTGGCTCTTGTATGACCAACTTAAAATAATTGAGCTGCTCAGCATTGACCTTTTCGGAAAGAAAATCGTCTGCATATTTTGTCAATTCACTCCCATGAAGCTTGTAAGTAATAACTACCCTTCCAGTTTTGAAGTCTTTCCTTAGAAAGTTAATCAGTTCTTCAAGGTCGTCTTTGAATAAACGAATTGAACCAACACTTATTGCCCTATTGTAGATCTGTTCAGGATTATTTGTTGGGTTTTCATTTATAGTATCGTGTGGATATAACTCAAAAGTACCAGCAGTTCCTATTGTAGAACTCCAATCACCTTTGATATTTCCTGATTGAGTTAACTTGCCAATTACCACTACGTTACCCATAACAACACCCTCTTCGGGGGCGCTGATTGGTGTACATTCCAACCGAAAGCCATCATCATACGTTCCGGTACAGTCATACATAGAAATACCGTAAATTGTATCCATTATGCGCAACTTGCCGGTAAGGCTATTTTGGTCTTGAGACACTTCAAGGAATACATTTCCAGTATTAGTACCGTAAATACGACCTGCCCAACGATTTGCTATAACTCCCAAATTGCCACCTCCATGACTGATACTCTTAGACATAATGACCCCCACGAAAGGTGCTAGCCTCCAATATCGTGGGTTAGCTTA
>NZ_JBGONH010000126.1:0-1248 GCF_041439075.1 Vibrio sp. FF145 | reverse complement strand
CATTTAACTGATGCTCTAGACTTAACGGGGAGCATTACATGAGTACCTTTATTGAGCTGCTTCGTCAACACAACTCTACGCTTAAGCGTCACTATCATGCGCAGATGAATGGCGATATGCATCGGGCCATTGCGGCGATGCTCCGTTGCAAAACAGAGCAACAAGGTCGCTCACAGTGGTTCTGCAGCCACTGCCATCACGACGATCGATTACCGCTTTCTTGTGGTCACCGCCACTGCCCTCAATGCCAACAACGCACCACTTCTGACTGGCTACAACGTCAGCAACAAAAGCGGTTGCCTGTTCACTATTTCATGGTGACCTTCACTTTACCGTATCAACTAAGGGTTTTAGCAAGGCATCAACCTAAAGCGACATATAACGGTATGTTTAAGGTGGCATCGGGGGTTTTAAAGGATTTTGCGAAAAGACAGATGCAAGGTGAACTTGGGTTTACCGCCGTGCTGCATACCCACAGTCGGCAACGAAACTTGCACCCACACCTGCACATTATTGTGGCGGCAGGCCAATACGACCCATCAAGACAAACCTGGCACAAAGGCAACAAGCATTACCTTTTTAACGTGTTTGCTTTGGCCAAAGTCTGGCGAGCAAGAATGCTAGAAGCCATTAATCAACACCCAACGTTGTGGCTGCCGAGTGGCATTCCCAAACAATGGGTGGTCGATTGTAGGCAGGTTGGTTATGGTCAGGCTGCACTGAGCTATTTGTCGCGCTATCTCTATCGTGGAGTGTTGCCTGATGAATACATCATCCATATCACCGATGATACGGTCACGTTCCGCTATAAAGAGAGCCAGACCAATGCATGGCGAACGCGCACTTTGCCCATCCTTAAGTTCTTGCTGCTCATTTTGCAGCACGTGCTCCCCAAAGGGCTACAACGAGTTCGAGACTACGGATTTTTACGTGGTCAAGCACACGCCTTAAGAGTTCGTATTCAGCTGTTGCTGTTGAACTTGGTCTATAGGATGCCGCCAGTACCGGTAAGGAGCAAAGCGATACGAATCTGCCCTTGTTGTGAGCATGAAATGGCATGTGTTGGAGTAAGCCGACCCATGTAGCCGAAAGGCATTTGATAATAAGGAGAATGGCATTGACGAAAACAGAGGAGATGTGACAACGAAAGAAACGAAAAACAGCTAACTGTTTGATAAGATTGCTATCGCAATCTTATCTTGACCTCGCTCGCCTTGAGAAAAGCCTCAAAGCGATGTGCCCTTCAAA
>NZ_JBGONH010000125.1:0-1284 GCF_041439075.1 Vibrio sp. FF145 | reverse complement strand
TTTACTTAATAAAGTGGCTTCGGGCTTGTTCAACACTTGGGATTTAGTGTTGGCTACGCAACACCTTAATCCTTATTTGTTAGGCATTAAGCTTAAACCACTCTTAATTGTATTGAGCACCCTGTTTGAAAAGTATCTCAAAGGGGAAGTGGACTATATTTCAGGTTGAAGGAGAGAGTCGCTAGATTAAGGGCCCAAATTGGTGCCGGTGGGATACATATGCTAAGAAATAGAGAATTTCTCGTATTCGTGCAGTGATATTTATCATCCAATTAGGTCGAGACTCTCTGGCTCTAGGTTCAGGTATCTTAGGGTCTCTTTTCTACTCTGATGTGTTTGTTGACTCGATATGAATTAGTTATGTTGACCACTTTACTCTGAACATATTGATTTCTTGCTGGTTAATTCAAGCTATGTTTTGGCTATTGCGACTAATATGAAGCTAGAAGGGCGTTATCGTTCACTTGGTAAGAATAGACTCAAAAAAAGATCATCGGGTGATATTTTAGTGATTATTTTAACAAATAGATAAAGCCTTAAAAGCTAATGGGGCGAACTATGAAATTAAGTTTTAACTTTGAAGATGCCAGTCAGATCTTTGTCGGATCTTTTGCTTTGGCTGTACCGATTTCTTTTTCCGAAGAAGCCTGGAAGTTAGGGGAGACTTTGCCTACTGCTAATCTGTTGCTGCTATTTTTATTATCAGCTGTGTTCTTAGGCTTTTATACTTATGAAAGTGTCTTTCAAAAAAATGTTGTTGCGCGCATGCCGGTGTTTATTTTCAGAATTGTTATTGCTTATGCTATGACGGCGTTGGTAGTTGCTTTGGTCCTGACATGTTTGGATAAGTTGCCTCTATTAAGCGATCCAATAGTCTCGTTTAAACGTGTCATTGTTATATCAATGCCCGCGTCTATGGGGGCTATTATAGTGGATAGTTTCGATAAAGAGTGAAACCGTATATCACCCAGGTTAAGTCATCAACAGAGCCATTCTAGCGCTTATTTGGTTCACTCTTAGATAACACAAGTAACAAGCTCGCTAGAAAGATTTCGACATGTCGTTGGGTGATTAAAGCTAAATCAAAAGAGTAAAGCCTAATTGTTTTACAAGAAAATTAAGACTGAGAGTTTCTCGACTGAACGAGCTATTAGAAAGGTGAGGGGGATGGAGGCTCGCTAGGATCTTTAGATGCAAAAAAGCCGCATCAATGATGCGGCTTTCTTTAATTGGCTCCCCTTGCAAGACTTGAACTTGCGACATACGGATTAACAGTCCGCCGTT
>NZ_JBGONH010000124.1:0-1342 GCF_041439075.1 Vibrio sp. FF145 | reverse complement strand
GGCTTGTTCAACACTTGGGATTTAGTGTTGGCTACGCAACACCTTAATCCTTATTCGTTAGCTAGCGACCTTGCATTAACCAGTTTTCCAAATCCGTACTTGAATTTACAAGCCCTTTATACGGCTTATATGGAGCATACTGAGTATAAGCCTTAAAAGGTTTGAATTGCTTAAAGCCCTTAAAAGGTTCAAACGATGTATAACCCTGATATGTACTTTTAGTAAAACCGATTCGACCACCTTGATGGTCCCATAATATGTCGTTTTCAAACCAACCTAAATGCTTACCATTGAAACCATATACATTGCTACTACTGTCAATATAAGCAACGGGTAACCCATTGAATATATATATTACTTGTTCAGCGCCATCGGAAATGTATGCTACAGGTTTCCCTTGCGCATTGAACAAACTAGTATCACCTGACCTAGCACTTTTTTTCAAAGATGGATTGGAAAGCTTAGCCTCGCTGACATCAAGGAAAAGCAAATCATCACTATCAGGTGATGAAAATGAACAAAATATACGTACATTGTTACCAAGCATGGTGAAAATATCACCTGACGGAGAAACAATATTCGTAACAAAAGGAGCGCTTACTATTTCGTCACGACTTGCGGTAGAAGCAAAATTAAAAAGGTTAAGCACTTCTTGACGTAAGTGTTCTGGTAAATTCTGCATTTGAGAATTAAATTGGTGAGTAATTAATACATTCATTTTTGTTCTTCCCCAAATAATTTCTTAAACGCTTCTGTTTCAGACACTAACTGATCAATTTTCCCTTCATTAATTAGCTTTCTAGAACGCTTAGACACGTCCTCTGCAATTTGGTTTCTGATACACGCCTCATACTGCTTGGGTGTAAACCCTTTCAACAATTCATTGTCACGCTTTGTCAACTTAACTTGATAAACACAAGCGATTAATATGCAAACAAGAACAACGTAAAACGACGACTTTTTCGGCATTGACATCCAATCAACGTCTTGGCCACTTGCAACTTCTACGATTAGTGCGCTACTTGCCACACCTACTACTGTGGCACAGAGCAACGGAATTAAAGCCCGTAACCATGGGTTACGGTAAAATACATCTGGCATACCATCAACCAACTAAATTTAATAAAAACAGGGAATTATACCACGACTTATTGAACGTGAGCCACTTAGCTAGCTAACGCCTGCATAACACGTTTGCTACTATGCAGATTAAGCCTAAATTTACCACTTAATACGGTAAACTCAAAGAAATCTAGAATGCCGAATGTAGCAAATCGTGTTGATGCATTTGTGTACGCCCAGCATGGGTATGAACTAATGAGGTGAGAGTCCTCTGTAGGAA
>NZ_JBGONH010000123.1:0-1413 GCF_041439075.1 Vibrio sp. FF145 | reverse complement strand
GTAATGCCGATCAGTTAAAGCCAAAGTGATCGGTTGAAGGATCCTTCCGAGCTGTCAAAATCCAAGTGTATTTAATGCACTTGGATTTTTTTATGGATGTTTCTCAAGCTCTAAACATAATTAATGATTGGAAACCTAGCAGCGTTGAGACTTTGTCTGACTTGCTTCCAATTGAACTCATCGACGAAGCCTATTCTCTTACTGATACTGTCACGATGAGAAAGAGGAAATTAACTTTAGAATCCATGGTGTGGCTGCTTGTTGGAATGGCTATCTACAACAGTAAATCCATGAAAGATTTAGTGAACCAACTTGATATTGTCGACCGTACAGGTAAAGCTTTTGTCGCACCGAGTGCGTTAACTCAACGTCGAAAGACGTTGGGTGAAGACGCAATTAAAGCGGTCTTTGAGCGAATGACTACGTCATGGTTAAAAAGTGCAAAGTTACCCCAGTGGAATGGATTAACGCTTCTTGGCGTCGATGGCGTTGTTTGGCGAACGCCCGATAACCCGCAAAATGAAAAGGCATTTTCTCGACAAAAAGGGACGCAATATCCGCAAGTGAGAATGGTCTGCCAAATGGAACTAAGCAGTCACATTATTACGGCCAGTGCATTTGATAATTACAATACAAACGAAATGATATTAGCTGAAAAACTGATAGAAACAACACCAAACCATAGCGTGACAATGTTCGATAAGGGGTTCTATTCTTTAGGCTTATTACATAAATGGCAAGACTCTGGCTCGGAGCGTCATTGGCTTATCCCCCTCAAGAAAAATACACAATATGACATTGTTCAATCTTTAGGGCGAAATGACAAACTGGTTCAATTACACAGTAACCCAAGGGCTAGAAAGCTATGGCCTGATTTACCAAAGTCGATAACCGCTCGACTTGTCACTCGTAAAATTAAAGGAAAAGACTACCAAGTATTAACCTCCATGACGGACTCCCTGCGTTACCCATCAAAAGATATTGCAGGCCTTTATGAACATCGTTGGGAAATTGAGCTAGGCTACCGAGAGCAAAAACAATACATGCTTAGAAATCGTCTCACGCTGCGAAGTCGTTTACCAGAACTGGTAAAGCAGGAGTTATGGGGCATCTTGCTTACTTACAATTTAATCCGATACCAGATGGTCGAGCTCTGCTTCAATTTAAAGGGAAATTACCTTCCTTATCAACTGAGTTTTAACGGCACATTAGCTCATGTATCTGCGTTACTTGTAGGCTTACCTTACTCAACACCAGGCGCAATACCTCGTCAGCTAAAAGGGTTCCACAACATGGCTGAAAGCTTAATACTTGAAGGGCGAAGGGAAAGGACATTCCCTAGAACAGTTAAACCCAGACCACAACGGTATGCTAAGAACAAAAATGCCGTTCACTCTTAAGTGAACGGCATTA
>NZ_JBGONH010000122.1:0-1441 GCF_041439075.1 Vibrio sp. FF145 | reverse complement strand
TAACACTGATCATTTAAGCATTTTCCTGATCAGTTGAACGATCCTACAGATGGTTAACAATACCCTTAAGCACTTTTGTTTAAGGGTATTTTTTATGCTGTCACACTGGTTAATCGATGTTGACGATTTTGCTAATCCAGAATCTCTTTCTTTGTTTCAAAAAGACCTTCCGCTAGATTGGATAAACCAAGCTTTATCTGAAACGAACAAAGCGAGTATGCGCCGTAGAAAGCTACCCGCAGAACTCGTTGTATGGTTAGTCGTTGGTATTGGTTTATATCGAGATAGACCGATTACCGATGTACTCGATAAGCTCGACCTCAAATTGTCTAATTCATTGGGTGAAACGATTGCACCTAGTGCAATTCCTCAGGCAAGAAAACGCCTCACCGCTGAGCCTTTAAAGTCATTATTCTCAATCACAGCAAAGCATTGGACACAGTCGGAAGATGCGGGTGATAAATGGAATGGTTTGAGCCTATTTTCAATCGATGGCACACAGTTTAGAACTCACGATAACCCAAGCTTAGCTGAGCATTATCAATATGTTTACTACCGAAAAGACAGGCACACTGAGTACCCAATCGTTCGAATGTGCGCACTCACATCACTACGGAGTCGCCTTATTCATGATGTGGCTTTTGGGGAAAGTTCTAAAGGTGAAATCAGCTATGCAAAAGATTTAATTTCATCAGCAGTTCCGAATTCATTGACCATTTTTGACCGTTGCTACTTGAGCGCAGAACTTATGCTTAACTGGCAACAAGAGCATGGAACAAGCCACTGGATGACACCAATAAAGTCGAATGTGAAATATGAAATCATCGAGCAGCTCGATGATGATGGGCGAGATCTGATTGTGGAGATGAAAGTCTCTCCCCAGGCTAGAAAACAAGACCCGAGTCTCCCAGAAACGTGGAAAGCTAGGCTAACTCTATATCCCGATGACGTTGAACAACAACCCAATCATATACAAGGGCTGCTGACTTCTCTAACAGATAGAAAATACAGTTTAAAATCATTATTAGATGTGTACTTCGAAAGGTGGGAAATCGAGAATAGCTATGGCGAGATTAAGCATGACATGCTTGAAGATGAAATCCTGCTCCGCAGTCAATCTGTAGAGGGTGTAGAGCAAGAGATATGGGGTATCCTTATCGCGTATAACTTAATCCGTCTGGAGATTAGCCGAATAGCAAAAGAGGCTGAAGTCTCGCCACTTAGGATAAGCTTTACGATGGCACTTCGAGATATTCAAGATGAGTTGATGTGGTGTGCTATCGCCTCCCCAGGTTCGGTTCCCAAAAAGCTGCGAGCTATGAGAGAGCGAGTGAAACGTTATATTTTGCCCGAAAAACAAAAACGGCCCAAAGATAGGACCGTTCGTTTTAGTAAGACTCGCTACACTGTGCGATCTAAACACCTTAAATGATAGGTGTTG
>NZ_JBGONH010000121.1:0-1582 GCF_041439075.1 Vibrio sp. FF145 | reverse complement strand
TGTAAAGAGTTAAGAAGAAGACCTGATAACGGGCTTGTCGTGTGTGGTTAATCAGGGAGCTGACTTGTTGCGGTGTGAGTATGTCGGGCAGTCGTTTCACTTGTGGCGGCTTCACGATATTGAGCCACTCCCACTGTTTACCCAGTGTGTAGCGATAGAAAAACTGTAAGCCATTACGATCGAGTTTAATGGTGCTCCACGAGTGGGTTTGGATAAGAGACGCGAAGAACTGTTTGAGATCGGCCGTGGTTAATGTGTCAGGCACGCGATCGAAATGAGCGGTGATCCGACGAACTGCACGGGAATAAGCATCAATAGTTGCAGGTCGTTTACCTTGCAGCTTTAGGTTGGTAAGGTGTTGTTCATAAAGGGCGTTGTAGCGTTCTAAGTCGGTGGGATTCATAAGTTACTCCTGTCAACGACCATCAGGGTGATGGTGTGACAAGAGTATGGCTTGCACTCGCTTTACTCTGCCGCGCAGCGGCTTCGTTCAACAAGAGGATGAAGTCGACTCATTAAGGGCTATAGCGCTCTTAGCAGAAACGTCCATGATCGATTCCTAATTACACATCAGAAGTACCCTCTAGATTCACAGATAAAACAGAAGTCAGGTATCGTAGACGAAGGGCTGTTAACTCATACTAAAGTGCACGAGCTTGATAAAGCAAACATCTGCCAACGCAGGGCACGTAGGATGAGTTGTAAGGCTTATATAACTTCGATATTGAATGGATACAGCTGAGTCAGAACAGTTTCATTAACCTGACTTACAACCTCGCATAGCTCGAGTATTTGAGTGCTAAGCTTAAAGCTATAGGCGTTTGTGAAACGCATGCTCGTTTCAAATAACAACAGGTGTAGAAAATACAAATAAAAAGACTCTAATCGTAGAGTTAGACTTTCTAATAAATAACAGAATAACGGGACTCGTTAACTAGGCGTCATGGGTTACGCGCAAACCTTGTGTAAAAGTCATTCAATGGAAGGGCGAACACTATAATTTAGATGCAAAAAAGCCCCGCTATTTCTAGCGAGGCTACTTATAAATGGTGGAGTGCTTGGGGTCGTAGGCGACCGGGACTCGTAGCTCGAAGACAAAATTATCGTACCCAGAAACGACGAAAGCCTAGTCATAAGACTAGGCTTTCTAATAAGTGGCGGAGTGGACGGGACTCGAACCCGCGACCCCCGGCGTGACAGGCCGGTATTCTAACCAACTGAACTACCACTCCGCAGTGTCTATTCAGCATAATGCAATTTAAGCCTGACGATGTCCTACTCTCACATGGGGAAGCCCCACACTACCATCGGCGCTATTGTGTTTCACTTCTGAGTTCGGCATGGAATCAGGTGGGTCCACAATGCTATGGTCGTCAAACAAATTCTGTTGTTAACTCGATAAATCGAATCAACTAAATAGTGGTGCTGATACCCAGACTCGAACTGGGGACCTCACCCTTACCAAGGGTGCGCTCTACCGGGCTGAGCTATATCAGCAGTTCTAGAACCGTTTAAAAACGACTCTAAAAATTTAAAGCCTGGCGATGTCCTACTCTCACATGGGGAAGCCCCACACTACCAT
>NZ_JBGONH010000120.1:0-1742 GCF_041439075.1 Vibrio sp. FF145 | reverse complement strand
TGTGATCACCAAGCGATTCTGTCGTACCTTAATTACCAAGCGACTTTGTCATTACAATAACTACCGAGGGAAAATGTCGGGACTGATTTAGCGTACTTTTTAAAGTAATCAAATGAGCTTTAAAGGATGCTAAGGATGTTCTATATGGATTCAAAATCACAGTTTACTGTCGATATCATTAGCAAAGTCATTGATGGCAAAATTACTATCAATAGTGCCACGCAATTACTGCAAAAATCACGAAGAACCGTTGAACGTTACTTGAGTCGCTATCGCAAGGAAGGCATTCGGTTCGTGGTTCATGGTAACACTGGTCGTGCTCCCATCAATAAAATCCCTGAGTCACTCAAGAAGGAGGTTCAAGCCCTCATTCAAACCAAGTACTACGACTTTAATCTTCAACATCTCTCGGAGCTTTTGAGCAAAAATGAAGGACTGTCGATTAAGCGTGAAACGTTGCGTTCCTGGGCTCATGACATTCACCATGTGAAGCGTTCTAAACGCCGTAGAAGTCGAGTAAGGAAGTATCGAGAGCGTATGCCGTTGCCTGGGCTTATGCTGCAAATGGATGGCAGCCCTCATCGCTGGTTTGGTGATGAGAAGTCTTGCTTGATTGCCATCATTGATGACGCTACTAGTGATATTCATGCCCAGTTCTTCCCTTCAGAGACCACCGAAGGCTGTATGAAGGTGATGCGAGCTTATATTGAAAAGCGAGGCATATTCAAAACTCTCTACGTGGATCGAGCAGGTATCTTTGGTGGGCCGAAACGCAGCAACTTCTCGCAAATGCAGCGAGCTTGTGATGAACTCGGTATCGAAATTATCTTCGCCAACTCACCTCAAGGGAAGGGACGAATCGAACGAGCCTTCGACACCTTCCAAGACCGCCTTGTCCCCGAACTGCGCCTCAATAACATCGCTGACATGGAGAGCGCAAACCGATACTTGCAAGAGGAGTTTATCCCCAAATACTGGGTGAATAATGTGATGGTTCAGGCGACTAAATCGAGCTCTGCGTTCAAGTCGTTGCCACCTGACCTAGACCTTAACAGCATCTGCGTACAGAAAGAATATCGAACGATACGACGTGACCACACGTTTAGCTTTGATAGCAAAATGTACGTTATCGACTCGCCAGTACGTTACTCCATAGAGAACCAAAAAGTAGAAATACGATGTCAGTTCGATGGTACCTTCTCTGCTTACTTCGGTCATCGACGGTTAGACATCACTGAGTTAGTAGAGCCACGTAAATGCAACGAATACGGCAAAGAGGTACAACGTAAAATAGAGGCTCTGGAGTTGGTTGCAGAGCTTGGTAGTGTCTCTAAAGCCGCTCGTATCTTAGGTTGCTCACGCCAAACCTTATATACCTATCAGCAAATAATGGAAGAGGAAGGGCCACTTGGCCTCAAACGGATTAATAAGCCACTGAAGCGCAGTAAAAACGCAATCCCAGAGAGCACCGAAGATAGGATTATCGAGTTGACGTTACTCAACCCGCATAATACGTCGATACAAGTGATGAAACTACTCAAACAAGAAAACATTACCGTGAGTATCAGTACCATCCAGACTATCTGGAAAAGAGAAAAGCTCAATACACGAGAGATGAGAATCAAGCAATCCCAATCAATGAGTATCGATGTGTGAGGCAGTTGAACGATATGAATACTAGAATATAAAGGCATGACAGAATCGGTTGGTACTTATCCCGTCATGTTCCCTCAGTAATGACA
>NZ_JBGONH010000119.1:0-1807 GCF_041439075.1 Vibrio sp. FF145 | reverse complement strand
GCTATCATGAAAGGACTTAACGGGCTTCAATCGTTTAAGTATTCCGAAATAAACCAGCTCGCCAAAGCTGGTTTTTTCACATCTGGGAAATAGATTAATCCCAAAAGCGATTGATCTCAATGATCCTTTTAACCGGTCATGAATTTTTCCAACAAAAAAGCCTCCCAATAGGGAGGCTTTTTTGTGTCTAAATCTCGGAGCTGATTAAGAGAAATCACGTCCAACTCCAGTAGTAAACTTTAGTCAAACAAAGGGTTATAATCCCAATCTGAATTAGGAAAAGGAATGTGCTTAGGAGAGAAACCAACAACCAGAACCTCGTTATTGCTTTCTTTTATATAATGAATAACCTCGGCTGACGTAGAACCGTTAAGGTTAGTCCCTAAATCAAAAGTCATTGAAAACTTACTACTAGGGCTATAATTAAGCCCACAGTGGTAATGCCAATAGCCCCCATTTTCATAATTATCAGTCCCTGATATTTTATTTAGATTATCATCTAAATGAGATGGCTTATTTTTACCAGGTAATGATTCACCGCTTGTAGTTTTTTGTATAAAACGCGCTAAAGCTTTTTTCTGTTCGGTGTCCATCTTAGGAAGATCGATAAAAAACTCTTCATCCAAAGTCCCTTCCTCAAACGGAGTATCGAGACGAACTGTAAAATTAACCAATTATCTTCCTACATGCGATTTAATGAGACGCTTTGTTAAGCATACTAAAAATTTCATCCTCAGATAAACCTGATTTGAACTTGGTACCGTTGCTTGACTTACCACGATTAAGTAAGACTTCATCAGCACGATTTTTATAAGTTTCATATCTTTTTTGTGCCTTAGATACTGCACGATCTTTAACTGCTGAAAACATAAACAGCCCTAATAGCCTAAGTGGGTTTAACCTAATTATACACAGCAACGCTACAATAGCCTATGTTCATAGTTCTTTTCAATTGCGTGACTCCGTAACGAAGAACAGCCCCCAATAGGGAGCTGTTCTTGTATTAAAATCTGGGGGCACACTAAGTTCAGTTGCGTTAAATTTAGCAAATTTTTCAACATAAAACCCATACGATAACTGATACTTAGTTGTTTAATGATGCAACTAACCCCATATTGATTAATGAACTAATCACATAAGAAGAATATCATGCCATCACTTTCTTTTGACCCAAAAACGGGTGAAACCAAATTAGCCGAAGGAACATCTATATCAAGCGTATCTATAAAGAACGTCCAAGATGTAAGTTCTTACGAGATAATAGAAGACAATCAAACTTTAATTCATAAAGTAAAATTCAATGAAAGTAGTTATTTCACAGCAAGTTATGGAAATAATTCAGTATCAGTGAACTCAACAGAATGCACGACTAACGTTTCAGACGATCCAGATAACGAAAGTGCGGTCATATTAACCATATCCCCTAATAAAAAATAAACTATCACTCCATCCGAAGAGTTAGGACATATTTCTCACCGACTTTCCTTATCGTTTCAAAAGGAAATTCGGTGTTCATTATTCCTATTATGTTAAACGGGCGAGTTTGCTATCAAAAACAGCCATCAGAATGCCTCAAACGCTCTTAGCGAAGATTTTGGACACTTGATCAAGGCGATATACTCCCATGTTGGCTTGTAAGTTTGTGACGCTTTCAGAGCGAATCTCAGCTCGAATTAACATCGTTCAAACTCACCCTAAAAGCACACCGTAACGGCTAAAAGTAAACTAAATCAGCATTTCGAATTACGAATCTCGAGTGTGATTCGAATGATGTTGTAAATCGCATAACCAAGAATCAATAAAACTA
>NZ_JBGONH010000118.1:0-1809 GCF_041439075.1 Vibrio sp. FF145 | reverse complement strand
CGCTAAGCACCCCACATTAGTGACTTGATGCAGACCATCATAAGCCGCGTAGCCATCGGTTTGTAGATAACCGTTGTAGTTACATAAAAATTCCACGGGACACGCCCTCGCGCGACTGTTTTGGTAGTCGTACAAGGCAATATTTTTCACATTAGGCAGTGCGGCTTCGGGCGAGTCAGCGCCCGAGCAGTAGAGCCACATATAACACTTCTTCTCTTCCTTGAGCACATTGAGCGGCGTTTCATCCGCCTGAACCACCACTTGCTGAAGTAGGTACTTCTTCAAGGCGGCATACAGCGGGGCGAACTTCTCGCTGACTTGGATAACCCACCTTGCCATGGTGGTGCGTGATAACTCGATACCCGACTGGGTAAACAGCGATTCTTGGCGATAAAGTGGCATCGCGTACTGGTATTTGCCAAGAATGATGTTGGTCAGCAAGCTTTCTGTGGCGAAGCTTTTAGGGATGAGACTCTGAGGGGGTGGCTTCTGAACGATACGGCTGCTGTCGCTTGTTTTCTCGCACTGGCGGCAAGCGTACTTAGGGCGAACATATTCCAACACCTTGAGTACCGCAGGCGTGAACTCTAGCTTCTCGCTGCGGTCTTCCCCGATTTTATGCAGGCTATGATTGCAGCAAGCGCACTGCTTTTCATGGTCGTCTACATCGAGTTCGATAACCTCACGAGGTAAGGTCTTAGGCAGAAGTTTACGTTTACCGCGCTTTTTCGTTGTGGTTGTTACCTCAACCTCGTCTTCTTTAACGGCTTCACATTCCGCTTCGTTGAAGAGGTCACCTTGTGATTCATCGTAAGGCTTTAACGCCTCCGAGCGTTTAGCGAACTGGCGGTCGAAGGCGAGTTTGAGTTGTTCAAGCAGCGATTGGCGCTCTTGTTGCCATTGCGATTCCTTCTGCTCTTGCGAGAGCATCAGGGCTTTCACCATCGCTTGTAGCTCGGCAATATCTTGGCTTTCTGGGTTGATATTTGGCGTCTTTTCCATGGCATTCATTATACTGAAGTTGTGCCGTTAACGCTTGGTATATAAGGCTTTATTCTCGATCAACTCATTGTAAAATCGTTTATTTTCACGGGTTCATGGCCGATAATTGTGAAGCCTGAAAGCAGTCTATCAAGCTCAAATTGAGTGAGGGTAAACACCTGATTTTTCTCTTTTGAAGGCCACTTATACTTGGCTTTTTCGAGGCGTTTATACCAGAGGGCGAAGCCTGTTTTATCCCAGTATAGCACCTTGATCTTATCGCGCTGTTTATTGGTAAACAGAAACAGCGCACCACTGCCAAGAGGTAAGTTCGTGTCGTTTTCGATAATCGCTGCAAGACCATTAATGGACTTTCTAAAATCGACGCTTTCACGATAAAGGTAAATCTCTGGCGCGCTGAGCATACCTTTCATGACAACGCTCCAATGAGTTCAGCAAGATAGGTCGCTGGCGTACATTGAGGAATGCTCAGCTCCACATCATTGATGAGAAGTGTCATGTTGGCCGTGGCTATCTGCGCCTGATACTTGGTTGTCTTTTCAACGATTTCGGCTCTAACAAATCCGACAGATTCCGATTGGTTTACTGTTTGGAGTTGACGCCGCTTGGCGAAGAACGTGGATAAACTCAGTCCATGCTCTTCGCAAAAAGCGCGTTGGGTAACACTGCTGCTTTCATATTGTTCAAACAGTGATTGCCATTCTAGGTTGGTGCGTCGTTTTGCCATTTCAACTCTCCTTTGGGTTGGAGAGTTGATCTTATTCTTCGCGCTGAAAGATTAGAATGCGGGGTTCATGACACGCTTAC
>NZ_JBGONH010000117.1:0-1958 GCF_041439075.1 Vibrio sp. FF145 | reverse complement strand
AATCGGGTAGCCGGAGGTATTTACCCTCCAGCCCCCACACCACCCTGCATGCGGATCCGCACAGGGCGGTTCATTCAGAACGCCTAACTTATATCTTCTGGTTTGGATATTGAACAGCGATCCATCCGTCTTTCAGTGAAAATAATCCCGCCTTCCTAAGGTAATCATTACTCAGTGCTTGCTGTATCCCAGGTGTTTTCGAACTTCGCCACGGCCCTTTGCTTGTGATACCACAACCAACGGCAGTTTGGATCCAGACTCCGCGTTTAAGTAAGTTTTGCACCTTTGTCCGTGGTTTACGCCACTGACGCCAGTAGCACATACGTACTCGTCGACGTATCCACTGGTCTAAATCGACACACGCTTGATAAGCGTTAGCGATGCCAAAGTAATTAATCCAGCCTTGCAGGTATTGCCGTAGTTTAAATAATTGATAACTCATACTGACACCCCAGTTTCGGTTTGTGAGTCGCCTTATCTTTTGTTTCAAAATACGTACCGTTTTAGCGTGCCACTGGATCTTACCTCGGGAAAAGGTGAAACCAAGGAACTTGCTTTGAGCTACCTTAACCACTTGGCTTTTCTGTTCATTAACAACCATTTTTAACGTCGTGGCGAGGTAGTGAGTAATGCTCTTTAGCACGCGGACTCCCGCTCGTTGAGACCTCACCAGAATAATGAAGTCGTCCGCGTAGCGGGCGAATTGATGCCCTCTGTTTTCCAGCTCTTTATCCAGACTATCCAACATAATGTTTGATAGTAATGGCGAGAGTGGACCACCTTGAGGCACACCTTCCGAGCTTGCTTCAAATTGGTCGTTGACCATCACACCGGCACGGAGGTATTTACCAATAAGCGCCAGTAGACGCTTATCCTGTATCTTTTCCTTCAGTTGAGTCATCAAGAGATCATGATTAACTCGGTCAAAGAATTTAGACAGGTCAACATCGACAGCAAATGTTCGTTTCTGTTTAATGGTATCCCGTACTTTCAGTACCGCTTGTTTGGCATTTCTATTCGGCCTAAAGCCAAAGCTGTTAGTCGAAAAGAAGGGGTCAAACAGGGGGGTGAGTATTTGAGCAATGGCTTGCTGTATCACTCGATCAATAACGGTAGGGATCCCCAATTTGCGTTTACCGCCATCGGGTTTATCAATCTCTACACGTCTGACCGCTGAGGGTTTATATTCACCGTGCTCTAATTGAGATTTACATTGCTGCCAGCCCCCTTGTTGTAGCCAAAGCGGGAAGGCGTCGATGGTCATGCCATCGATACCTGCCGCACCTTTGTTGGCTTTAACTTGACGCCATGCTTGCTGTAAATTTTCAGATCGGAGCAATTGAGTGAATAGATCGCTGTTGAAGGATGGTTGCCTATCATTACGCTGTTGATAGTAATCGCCTGTCGGCGTAGTGGGTATCGACAAGTTTGACAAGACTCCTCCTTCTTCTAAATGTTCAGGCCTTCACCTTGTCCCAACCATTACGATGGGCGTTTGGCTACTATGCCGTCTGCTGACTTCTGCTTAATCACTTAACGAGTTACCTCGTAAAGCGCTATCGTTGTTCATCGGTTTCGCTCGCGTGAGTTGATGATGCTCACGCGCCAGGCCTGTTGAACCAGAGGCCAAGCTGGTTAGGTTAACAATCGCTTGTTAAGCAGATCTCCCCAGATAAGGACATGGACTTTCACTGCACAACTGCATCATTTACGGTGGTCATTAAATCACTTGGCTTCGTCGTCTTGTGCCAACTCGCCTCTGACCTACGCCTAGTATGATGTTCTTGTTCATCAGCTCGCAGTTTTGCTCGCGGCTTCCTTCAGACCATTCCTCGCGGAAAAGCCCTTGCCATTCGCTAGTAGTTAACATTTAATATCAACAAGTTGATGATTAAATGGTGATTTTCCTACAGAGGACTCTCACCTCATTAGTTCATACCCATGCTGGGCGTACACAA
>NZ_JBGONH010000116.1:0-2180 GCF_041439075.1 Vibrio sp. FF145 | reverse complement strand
GAGTTTGAACGATGTTAATTCGTTCTGTGAATCGCTCTAAAAGCGTCACAAACTTACAAGGCAGTGTGGAGGTGTATTGCCTTGATCAAGTGTCCAAAATCTTCGCTAAGAGCGTTTGAGGGGTTCTGAGGGCTGTTTTGGGTAGCTAACTCGCCCGTTTAACATAATAGGAATAATGAACACCGATTTTTGAGGAGTTGAACAATATTTCAAAAAGGTATTATTTCTATCAATAGTTTATGTTGGCTTAAAATAAGATTTGCAGCCCAATTATTGGCTGACTAAAAGAGGATGATTAATTGTTATGACTTGTAATTCAACACATCGCTATAGTTCTACGTTTGATGGGCTACCTCATGACCAAAGTAAATTTAATGGTCGTCACAAATGTGCTGGCTGCGCATATGATGAGGGCAAGAGGTTGGGGTTATTGAAAGAGCCATCAGTTTCTATTGATTTTGATGCTTTACCTGACAGTCAGGCTGGAACGGTTCGACATAAGAGTGTACAGGCAGCTTTCGCTATGGGTTACCAAGATGGTGTCCTTGAATCTTACAGTCGAGGCTAGGGGGAATAAATGGAGTGTCCTAATGACAATTGTTCACATGAATTTGATATTGATTTGAGTGAATTGGAAAGAGAAAGTAATGGTAACTCTGGCTCTCATACAACTTCGTACTCATACACAGGGGGCGTTGTGTGTCCAGAGTACGGTCATGAGAGTGAAGTTAGCATTGATACAGATGAAGTAGATGATACTGGTGAAGTTCTATCATCCGATTTCACATAAGTTCACTTAGTGCGAAGCCAGATTTAGACACAAGAACGGCTCCCTATTGGGAGCCGTTCTTCGTTACGCAGTCACGTGAGTGAACACAACAGAAATTATGAAGATCTTACTTTTGATGATGATAGTGAAAACTTTGGTCTCAGACCAAGATTAGCCTCAAACTATCCTTACCAAAACTCTGGTTGAGACATGCGAGTAGGGAATATTCTTAAAATCTCAATACAGTTATTTTTTACTCGATAAGGTATTAGGTAAGGAAACTTATTTAGGACAAGCTCTCTTGTTCCAAAGACTCGACCAGGACGACCCATCGCAGGATTGGTTTTTAGAAGATTTGTTAAGTCATAGACTTCTTGAACAAACTCACGTGATGATTGTGGGTTATGTTCGTGTAAATACTCTGCAGACTGCTCTAAATTGATTAAGGCTTTTTTAAGCCACTTAATCTGCATTTACACCCCACTTAGAAAATGCGTCTTGTACATCGTCCTTGTTAGCAAACTGTCCTGAGTCAGCTTCATGCAGTGCATCTTTGATTTCATTTATCTGCCAAAGCTCACGAACTAAGTAATCTTGAATTGCTTGGTTGGTAATCCATGACTTTGTTCGCCCCGTGGACTCTGCAAGTAATGTTAGTTTTTGTTCAATATCTTCGGGGATTCTGACTGACATAGATGGCATAATAAGCCTCCTTGTATTACGTTAATTACATTGTAATACAAAGTAATCATTACTACTAAATTTTGTAGACTTGATAGGATTTTTTCTTAAGTGGGTTCCCTGTTACTTTCGGCCATTGGCCGTTACTGTTCGAGTAAGGTTAACAATGAAAAAAAAATTAATTATCGCGCTAATGTTTTTTGCTGCACCTGTTTTTTCTGACGGTGAAAATGAATATCAAGATGGAAAAATTGCCGGATATACAGCAGCGTGTGCAAGCTACTACGAAAATGACTATATAAAAAAATCGCTTTTTGAATCGCTGATGCTACTTCAAGAGTATGAGATTGAAAAAATGCCAGCAAGCAAGATGAAATATGAGCGCGATAAAATGTTTAAAGCAATGGAGGTGTTTTATTTAGATTTTAAAATTGATCAGAAAAAAAGAATGTGTGACGGGATTTATGGAATCTATGAGGATTATCAATTTTAGACTCTATTTAGGCGTTTTTTGTTGTGCGAACAAGGTGATCACAAAAATGATCGTTGAGATCTTTATCGTTAAGTCGTAACCTTTTGCCCTAGATGTGAAAAAACCGCCTTGCAGGGCGGTTTATTTCGGAATACTTAAACGATTGAAGCCCGTTAAGTCCTTTCATGATAGCCATATCGTTAAAGCACTTCAAGTACTCCTGCACTCTGTTTGGATTCAAGATGTTTTGGACAGAGC
>NZ_JBGONH010000115.1:0-2279 GCF_041439075.1 Vibrio sp. FF145 | reverse complement strand
GACGACATTACTTGCTTCATCTATGCGGTAACACTATCCCCTAAGCAACAAGAAAGGCTCTGATAATACAGGAGAGAAACTTCTACGTTTTTAATTGACAGTGGGGGTCATATCAACGCCGCATTAAGGTGATGAGATGGTCTCCCCCTACCACTTCACATGACTGTAAGCCATGCTTGGAGTGTTCAGGTCCGAAGTAAAAGGAGAAGACCATGACTCAGCATAAAATCATCGGCATCGATTTAGCAAAAAATATCTTCTTTCTTTTTGAAATCAATCATAAAGGGAAGAACCTTTGCCGTAAAAAACTTCAACGAAGTAAACTACTTAGTTACATCGCCAATAAAGCACCCTGTACTATCGCCATGGAAGCTTGTTCCGGCGCACACTACTGGGCTCGTGAATTCTCTCAGTTCGGTCACGAAGTCATACTCTATGCACCCCAGCATGTGAAAACTCAAAGGCGTAAACAGAAAAACGACTATAACGACGCCGAAGCCATTGCCGAAGTCGCGCTCTACAAAAGACCTCACCCTGTGCCTCATAAATCCGTCGAGCAACAAGACATCCAATCTCTTATTCGAATGAGACGTCTGCTCGTCACTGAAAGAACTCGTATCGTTAATCAAGTGCGTGGCCTTATCTCTGAATACGGCATCATTATGCCCAAAGGAGCCGCTGCTTTCAGAAAGGCCATACCCGAAATACTCGAGAACGATGAAAACCAACTGTCTTGTATATTAAGAGAACTGCTATCCCATCAGTACGAACGATATTTATACATCGACGAACAAGTAAAATGGTTCGACGATAAACTTAACCAAACCATCAAGCAGTTCGAAAACGCAAAGCGACTCATGTCTATTCCAGGCTTTGGACCACTCACTAGCCAAGCCGTTGCAGTATGGCTTGGCTCTGGACAACAGTTCAAAACCGGTAGAGATGCCTCCGCCGCAATGGGGCTTGTACCAAAGCAAGATACCAGCGGCGACAAAGTCATTCTTCTAGGAATAACCAAAAGAGGCAACACGTATATCCGATCCCTTCTCGTTCATGGAGCAAGAGCAGCGTTGAGGCGCGCCAAATTTAAATCCGATAATCTCAGTAAGTGGATGCTTGAACTCCAAGAGCGACGAGGACCAAACAGAGCCGCTGTCGCTTTGGCAAACAAACTCATGCGTATAGCGTGGGCCGTTATAACTAAAAATGAAGAGTATCAACCAAAACAAAGCTAATGATGATCACCAACCCTTTGCAAAGTACGTAGCAAGATGAATAACAGGATAAATCCTACACGTTGAAAACCTTATACTCACACTGTCTTATAAAGTCGATAAGGTGATTAGGACTTCGTGTTCGACTTCCTCATCTTGGCCAAGGCAATAGCCGCTCAACAGGCCGTATATATGGAAGTTAACCTGCACTTTTAATCATACTGCTGACTTGCAAAACTGGGGGAGACCATATATGTGAGTAACGCAACCACGAAACCCAACCTTACCACCGTAAACACTATACTCAACGATGGAATGAAAAATGCCAAGCGTTAGGAATCACTCTTAAATGCTTTGTTATGTTTTGGGCTGAACAAGCTTTGATAACATTGCTACTGCAACTTGATCTCCAAAAGTTGACATGCACTCTGGACCATCATAGGTAATTTCATCATCGGCGTTTTCACGTATAAACGTATTCAATGCCAATGCGCTACTATGAGCAATTTCAAAAAATGGAACAGGCTTTTGCTCACAATGAACATCATGGTGTACTACCCATTTGTTACGAAACTCAACCATTTCATTTCGATACTCACCAAATTCCTCTTGGCTCAGTTTTGTCGATTCAAGCAGGCAATTAAGGAACTTTTGATGCTGTTCCTCTGGTATTAATTTCTTCCAATGTCCCTCGTCTTTCCATGACCCAAACAATTTACACCAGCTTGTAACCGCATCGCAGAGTAAAACATTATGAATATGCGTATATGGACACAGCCCATCAAACTCTCGATCTAGATCTTGGCACTTATGTTCAAGAGCGAGAAAACACGCATGAGACCGAAAAAATGAGTGCAAAACTGTTAATCGACCATGCAACTCTTTGACATTGTTCATTTTTACCTCTTAAAAACATAACGCCGCCATAACACGTGCTGACGACTCACTTTCCAAATCAATTATACTCTAAACCAAAAACGCCGAATGTTATAAGCATCGTGTTGATGGCTTTGTGTACGCCCAGCATGGGTATGAACTAATGAGGTGAGAGTCCTCTGTAGGAAA
>NZ_JBGONH010000114.1:0-2288 GCF_041439075.1 Vibrio sp. FF145 | reverse complement strand
AACCACCGACACGAGGATTTTCAATCCTCTGCTCTACCGACTGAGCTATCCGGGCGACGAGGTGTATTAAACGTGTTTTCGCGTTCTGGGTCAACATTAAATTGCAAAAAAAGTATTGTTTGATGTTTTTCTATACTTAGTGGGTTGTTTTTGTTCGTTTGGGTAGAAAAACCTAGGTCTAGCATGCCTTAAAAGATGGCAAAACTACGGTTAACTGCTTTGAATGAGCGCTGAAATAAAAAAAGCACGTATGAAAACGTGCTTTTATATTAAAGGTTTTTCTCGAGAGTTTAGTGTTTTACTTCAAACCTATTTACCCAAGTCTCTAATTCGTTAGAAAGAGAAGCTAAAGTTTGTGTACTGTTATGGCTTTCCGTTACGACATCGCTCAGTTGGTTGCCACTTTCTTCAATCATATTGATACGCTTCGATATATCATCGCTTACCTGGGTCTGTTCAGCGGCTGCTGTTGCGATTTGATGGCTCATTGATGATATAGACTCTAATGCAATCACAATCTGTTGTAGCGCTTCAGAGGCATTCTGAGACTCTGCTACAGTACTTTCACTCGTTGCCGCACACACATTCATTGTTTGAATGGCGTTACGGGAACCTTCTTGAAGATTATTGATCATTAACTGAATCTCTTTGGTGCTCGATTGCGTTCGACCAGCAAGATTACGTACCTCATCCGCCACTACTGCAAATCCACGACCTTGTTCACCCGCTCGCGCAGCCTCAATAGCAGCGTTAAGTGCTAACAGGTTAGTTTGCTCTGCAATATCGCCTATAACGTCCAATACCTTAACAATATTGTTTACGTCGTTGTCTAGGTTAGCAACAGCTTCACTGGCTGTACCTAATTGTCCTGCTAGGCCTTGAATATTATCTACTGTGTTGTGGATTAGGAGCTGAGTATGTTGGCTTTGTTTGTCTGCCTCGTCGGTGTTACGAGCTGTATCGCCAGCTGAATCGGCAACATTATTTGCTGAAGACGCCATCTCAGTCATTGCTGTTGCGATCATTTCAGTTGATTGTTGCTGAGTTTCAGTAAGTTGAGCGATAGAACCTGCACGATCTTCCACGCGCTGTAATTCGCCTCTTAACGCTAGCATTGAAGAGTTGAGGTTTGATACTAACTCTGCCAGTGATTGACTCATTTGTTGTACAGCGTGATAGATACTGCCTTGCTCAGCTTGAGTCTCAAACGATGTTTGGATTTTTCCTTCTGCGACAGCTTGTACTGCTTCTCTTACGTCTTTGGGTTCACCGCCAAGTAGCGATAGCATACGTTTAATTGAGATAATCAAGCTTGAAAGAATGACACCAGCAATAGCCAAACATAAAATCAGTTGCCATTGTGCTGTTGACCAAAACCTTGCGTTGACTTCATTGAAGCCGATACCTGTACCTACAACCCAACCCCAATGAGGTGTTTTTTCTGCGATGGACAGTTTTTCTTCAATGCTTCCGTCGGGGAGTTTTTGTGTCCAGGTGTATTCGACTATTTGTCCTGTTCTATTGCCAAGTGCTCGCTGAATAAGTTGGCCAACGCTATTTCCATCGCCATCTTTAAAATCATTAAAGCTGGTTCCGTGTAGTTGCGGATCTAAAGGTGTTGCGACAAAAGTCATATCTTCATCAGCAACATATACATATTCATTGTCTTTATAGATATTGTTGCGCAGTAGGCGAGTGGCCAGCTGTTTGGCTTGTTGTTCTTCTAGAGTGCCATCAATAGCCATTTTTTCGACTTCAGTAAGAATGCTGTATGCACTTTTAAATAGCTCTGTCACGCGAGCTTTGTTGTCTATGTTGCTAGCAACTCTTAAGGTCCATAAACCTGTAGCCGTAAGTGCGAGCAAGGCAATCAAAATGATGCCTGATAATAAATAAGCTTGCGTTTTTAATTTCATATTTCCCCGTGCAGCGATCTAATAATAAGTATGGTGTATCATTCACGAATCTTAAGCTAAGTCGTGCAGTGCAGGTATCAGAAAGGTATCAAAACATGATGAAGATTAAATTTACGAAGAAAAAAAAGTCCCCAGAAGAACATTTTTTGCTGTCAAATGAATAAACAGAGGCAAGAGTAATTACTCTATTGAGGGTGGCGGACGTAGTCCATTTACTAGAAGATCAAGATTTAATGTTGAACTGATGTGTTATTGAATTGCGTTACTTTTATTCAAACGAAAAAAAGCCAAGTCTCTCGACTTGGCTTTCTTGAATGTGGCTCCCCTTGCAAGACTTGAACTTGCGACATACGGATTAACAGTCCGCCGTTC
>NZ_JBGONH010000113.1:0-2460 GCF_041439075.1 Vibrio sp. FF145 | reverse complement strand
ATCTTATTCTTCGCGCTGAAAGATTAGAATGCGGGGTTCATGACACGCTTACGATTTTTCAAGCTCGTATAAGCCTAGTTAACTAGTGAAAAATGCAACCAAACTAATATGACTACCTTACCCACAAAAGCCGACCATTACAAAAGTGCCGAGCGTTTTGGAATCCAGTTAAACAATTTATTCGGTGATGGCTACGATAGTAGGCAATAAAGTAGTGGCAATAAACTAGCAATCAATAAGCTGTGCCCAACAGACGTACTCTCTAATTTTGTCACAATGGTTGATTTAGCAGACTCGTTTTCAATTAACGAACTAGCAGAAACGCCAGCCATGTTACTAGGGTCACTATATCCGACCTTATGACCGGAAAAAGACAAAAGTGAACCCAGAGCAAGAAGAATTAGCATTGAATAGAAAGCATAATCACTAGAAAATGCTAGTTTCAAATAGCCTGTGAAATACTCGAAAGTAACCACAACTAGCAGTGCTAATAAATTTGATAGCACTATCAACCTTACGAATTTAAACATATTCCCTCTGATACTAATAGAACAGCTAACGTCCCAATAAACTGTGAGTGAACGTGTGCCATAATGAAGCGAAACGGAATCGGCACACGCTTATGAATCCGACTTAACTGCTTTGTGAACTGGCTTTTCTAGCGATCACTAAACCATGATTACTTGATCCCAAAAGGCTTGCTTCATCGCAATTTGCTAAATGATAATCTAACCATGTCTGATATTGAGATGGCGTAAAGTTATTAACACCGTTAGATATGTAACGTCCAAATCCATCTGTTGCTGCGTGTCCAATTACATTAAACCCATTTTTGTTTACAAGATTTTCAATTTCACTAGGCGTTGCGAAATACCCGACCTTGAAAAAACTATCGGCTTTAGCGTTTGATACCGTGCCATGTTTATTTAACTCTAAAAGTACCTCCGGAGTGACTAGCTCTGGAAATTGTTGGGCAAACATACCAGCGACAAAGAAACGTGAAATATAGGCTATGGCTAGTACACCATTTGGCTTTAAAATCCTTAGTGCTTCATTAACCGCAAGCTCTCTTTCATGCAGAGTTTTTAGGTGGTACAAGGGCCCAAGAATTACACAAACGTCTTGAGAATTACTTTCGATAAATGACACATCACAAGCATTACCCTCAAACACTTTTAACTCAATACCTTCAGATTTTACTTTAGTATTTAAAATCTTCACTTGGTCAGGCGCAAGTTCTACTGCTGTAACATCACAACCTAATTTTGCAAAATGTAAGGAATAGCGCCCCGTTGCTGCTCCTAACTCACATACTGATTTCCCTTTAAGTAAATAAGGTGTGAGTTTATGTATCGTAGTATCAAACTCTAACTGAGCAATATATTGCCGAGTTAGCCTTTCATCTTCGTTTGCACCCGTATATTGGGCTATCAATTCTTCCATTGATCAACATCTCCTTTGCCAGTTAGCACCCAATTAAGTAGCTGACAACGCTACCACTACACAGTCGACTTAAATTTGTTATTAGAACGATACTTAAAGGTATCGCCTCTTCATGTCGTAGACCAAAATGGTAAAGTCTTACTTCATAAGTAAGTAACCCTAACTAAACTATTGACTACAATAGCAAATATGCCACTCATGCGTATAGGCGTTGAAGCTAGTAGCGAGTAGCGAGTAGCGAAAAATAGCTAGCTGGTCTATAAAATTGCTATCGCTTGTTATAAGCGAACTAGCTTGACCGTATTACTTATTTTTATTGTTCAGCCCAGACTCTAGTGCTGCTGCCTTAGTTTTAGCTGTCTCTTCATAAGCATTAAATACATCGCTATTTTTACGACCGCTAAAGTGCAGAAAACTATGAATAATGAGCATAAAGAAGGATATCAACACAACAAATATGGGCGCTAAACCGAACCCATCAATGTTCATTGATAAAAGACCTATAACAAAAAACACACTCGATATAAGTGCAACCGATTTACTGCGAGATGATGAGCCCATAAGTAACCCGCTTTACATAACTAAAGAAAGAATAATACTTAGAACCTTTTACGCATACTTTGAAATACTTAACAAATGCAATAGCTTATAACGAAAAGTTAAAGCGTGAACAACGCAATACCGAAGCAGCCACATTCCACCCTAAACACTAAATTCAACGCATAGTGAAAATGCCACGCGTTGCAAATCACCCTTAAACAGTTTGTATGGTTAATAAGCACTCAAAACAATTAAGAGTCATAGTCCTGAACGCATCGTTATTGAAGCAACAGGCCGATTAGAAATGCCTTTTGTTCTTGCATGTGCAGAGGCTCAACTACCTATTGTCAGAGCAAACCCTGTCCATATAAAACGATTCGTTGGTGCTATTGGCCGCAGAGCCAAAAAACATACGCCTAATTAGTGACTTAGTCATTCGCCGAAACCAGTTGTTATCCATGCAAACCATGGAAAAGA
>NZ_JBGONH010000112.1:0-2587 GCF_041439075.1 Vibrio sp. FF145 | reverse complement strand
AGGAAAGCCCTCCGCGAAGCGGCTTAGTTCAACAGCTCTTAGACAGAAAAATTCTTTATTTAAATGCAGAATTTTTCTGTCTAGTTTCTTATGTAGCCTATCTTAAACGACTGACTCTTTTAATAACAATTACTTATGCTTACTAATTTGTGATTGAACATGAAAATGTAGATGTTTTCCTATCTAACGAGACTAAGTGTTAAAAAAGTTGAGATCTGTGCTTAGTGGTATTGTTAAAACAAGTTTACTATTGATAATAAGAACAATATTTACACTTCCAAAAACCTACTTATTTACTCATTTGTAATTAAGATAAAATTAGAAAAATATCGAAGTTAACTCAGGTGCTTTCATTCTATAAATTAAAACAAAGTGGCTTTTAATAACTCCCACCCCTTCATAAATTTACGATAAATAATAAAATTGAATTTTATAAAAACAAATTGATCAATAAGAATTTTTGTAAACTTTGAATTACATACTCTAAAATTTAATCTCCCTATAAAACTTGTCATAAGCCGAAATGCTCTTCCAATCTTGATTCGCAATACATGGCATTAGCGTGTTGCATATAGACTTCCTATAAAGCCGTTGGGAAGAAGGAGTTTATATTAAAATCAGGAACGAAAAATGAACCAACAACGTCAACTAAGCTGGAAAATAGCAGCTATTCTAGGTACATCTTTTGGCTTTAATGCACACGCTGCAGAAATGGTCAGAGTCGATAATAATGCATTACTACAACAAAGCCTCGTCGCGCAGTCGAAGAGTGTTGCCCCACTTGAATTAGGTTTTTCTGAAGTTAAACGGGTGGTACTGCCCAATGGAAAAACCAAAGTCCGCTATCAACAAACTCACCGAGGTTTACCCGTCTTTGATACTTCGGTTGTCGCTACCCTTTCCAAGAACCAACCCACTCAGGTGTTCGGTTCAATGGCACAAGGGATCAGCGGTGACCTATCCAGCATCGCGCCAAAGCTGAATCAGGAACAAGCGCTTGAAGCCGCATTGTCTGCTCATCGCACGTTTACCGTCGGCAAAACGTCGATTGAAAACAAAAATGCAAAACTCATGGTGAGACTGGATGAGAACCAAGTCGCCCAAGTGGTGTATCTGGTCGATTTCTTTATCTCGTCCTCAATGCCAGAGCGCCCTTTCTACTTTATTGATGCCACGACTGGCGATGTCCTCCAAAAATGGAATGGGCTAAACCACGCTAAAGCACTAGGTACTGGCCCAGGTGGCAACCTCAAAACCACTCGATATGAATATGGCAGCGACTTCCCTAGCTTTCCTATCGACAAAACAGGCACAACTTGTACGTTAGAAAATGATTCGGTTAAGACGGTCAACTTAAATCATGGAACCTCTGGCAGCGCAGCCTACAGCTACAACTGTGCCGACGGCACCAACTACACCGATCATAAATACATCAACGGGGCTTACTCGCCTCTTAACGATGCGCACTATTTTGGTAATATCGTATTCGATATGTACAAAGAGTGGATGAACACGTCGCCTTTAACTTTCCAGCTGACGATGCGCGTTCATTACGGTACCGATTATGAAAACGCCTTTTGGAATGGCTCATCCATGACATTTGGGGATGGCAAAAACACCTTTTACCCATTGGTCGATATCAACGTGAGTGCTCACGAGGTTAGCCACGGGTTCACCGAGCAAAACTCCGGCCTTGTGTACCAAAACATGTCGGGCGGTATCAATGAAGCCTTCTCCGATATTGCGGGCGAAGCGGCTGAATACTACTTACGTGGCAGTGTGGATTGGGTGGTCGGTAGCGATATATTTAAATCGGAAGGTGGTTTGCGCTACTTTGATCAACCTTCAAAAGATGGCCGCTCGATTGATCATGCCTCTCAATACTACGACGGTTTGAATGTTCACTTGTCTAGCGGTGTTTATAACCGCGCCTTTTACCTTTTAGCAAACAAATCGGGTTGGAATGTACGTAAGGGCTTTGAAATATTCACGGTTGCAAACCAACTGTATTGGACGGCAAACAGTACCTTTGATGCCGGAGCTTGTGGCGTAGCGAAAGCCGCAGCAGACATGGGCTATATGGTTGCCGATGTTGAAGATGCTTTCAATACCGTCGGCGTAAATGCGAGTTGTGGTGTCACGCCTCCAACTGGCAATGTATTAACGAAAGGCACACCGATTGCGAACCTAAGCGGGAATCAATCTTCAGAGAGCTTCTACACGTTCACCGTTGATTCTGCATCCAGCGTGACGGTTTCAATGTCTGGTGGTTCAGGTGATGCCGACCTTTATGTGAAATCGGGAAGCAAGCCAACGACATCTAGTTACGATTGTCGCCCTTATCGTACTGGAAACAACGAACAGTGCAGTGTGAGCGCGCAACCGGGCGTGACTTATCATGTGTTACTGCGCGGATACTCGAACTACTCTGGCCTAACGTTACGTTTAGATTGAGTTGGAGCGAGCCTCTCAAACAAGTTGTGAATCGAGAACTAGCGGTTAACCGCGAAATAAAAACCTACTCACTTTGAGTTAATGCCGTTCGGATAAGCATTATTGCTTGAACCTGAACGGATATTTGGCTGGG
>NZ_JBGONH010000111.1:0-2613 GCF_041439075.1 Vibrio sp. FF145 | reverse complement strand
CGACTGACCTAGTTGTCTGATTGTAATGAATAAAATTATCGTTGTGTTATGGCGAGAGAGGGGCATTGTTCGCTTTTAAAAAGATTATGCAACGGGTATAGTCGCAGTAGATAAATTGGTGGCTAGAAGTGGAAAATGGACGGCTGATGGGGTACCAGTCTTAATGATAAGAGTGGAACGTAAGTCAGTCCTAAAAAGCAAACTCCATAGATAGAAGCGGCCAAGTCCAACAGGTATTTATCCATTGTGCTACGACAACGGATAAATACTTAAGCGTTATAAGCCATCGTACTTTTACATCAAATTGAGATAATATTAATGGATTTAAAGAAGAAAGCGTTTTTAAGAGATGTAGGTAAGGAACTTCCTGAAGAAAATGTGGCTGTTTTCGCTGGAGCAGGAATGTCGGCAGGTGCTGGTTTTGTTAATTGGGCTGAATTACTCAGACCAATAGCCGAAGAGCTTGGTTTAGATGTTGACAAAGAAAATGATTTGGTTGCGCTTGCACAATACCATTGTAATGATAATGGAAATAACCGTAGCCAGCTCAATCAAAGGCTTATAGAGGAGTTTTCACGAGAAGCATTAGAAACAGATAATCATAAAATTCTTTGTCGGCTTCCAATACGAACCTATTGGACTACGAATTATGACAAGATGATTGAGTCTGCTTTAGGTAGATCTGGAAAAATAGCAGATGTTAAATATACAAAAGATCACCTATCTACAACTACACCAAGACGTGATGCTGTTGTGTATAAAATGCACGGAGATGTTGAACATTCAAACCAAGCGGTTTTGACAAAGGATGACTATGAACGTTATCACGTAAAGATGGACCAGTATCTGGCCAATTTGAAAAGTGACTTGATTTCAAAAACTTTTATATTTATTGGTTTTAGTTTTACTGATCCAAACTTGGACTACATCCTTAGTAGAGTTAGGGTTGCGTATGAAGGAAGTCAAAGGCGTCATTATTGTTTTATTAAAGCAATTGAACAAGAAAAAAATCAAAGTTTAGCTGATTTTGAATATAAAAAAATAAAACAAAATTACTTTATCAAAGATTTAGAAAGGTTCAATGTAAAAACAATACTAGTCAATGCTTTTTCTGAAATAACAGATTTGTTACTACGCCTAGAGCAGAACTATAAATCTAAAACTATTTTTATTTCCGGTGCAGCACATGAATATGGTGAAATGGATGAAAGAGAAGCATTAGGTTTTGTATATAGTTTAAGCCAGTCTCTCGTTTCTCAAAATATGCGCGTTGTATCTGGGTTTGGTTTAGGTGTTGGTAGCTCTGTAATCTCAGGTGTATTAGAGCAGACGTTTACTAACCCAAAAGCCAAAATTGAAGATCAACTTGTTTTACGACCTTTCCCACAGTCTACGGAGGGAGAGGTATCTTTATCTGCTTTATGGACGAAATATAGAGAAGACATGATAGATCATGCGGGTATTGCCTTATTCATGTTTGGTAATAAGCTAAGTGATGATAATGTTGTTTTATCTAATGGAATGCGTGAAGAATATGAAATTGCAAAAAATAAAGGGTTATTTTTAATTCCTATTGGTGCTACAGGTTATATGGCTGAGCAGCTATGGGGAGAACAAAACTTAGAAATACAGAAAAACACGAACATTTCAAAGGAGATGAAGTTGCTTTTCGAACAACTTGGCGACCGCCAGATTGAGACTGTAGAACTAATCGATTTGGTAATCCAGATTATTAATTTAAAAAGTAAAGGAGTATAAAACATGGCTAGAAGAGCATTTTTCAGTTTTCACTATACGGGTGATATAAATAGAATTGGGATTGTTAGAAATTCTTGGATAACTAAAAAAAGTAAAGATGATGCAGGCTTTTGGGATGCTGCTGATTGGGAAAAAGTCCAAAAAGACACAGATTTAGCTATAAAAAGATGGATTAACAAACAATTTGAAAACACAAGTGTTACTGTCGTTTTAATCGGTTCAGAAACATCCGAACGTCCTTGGGTTAATTACGAAATAGAAAAAAGCATCGAACGTGGAAATGGACTGGTAGGAATATATATACACAATATAAACGGGTTAGGTAAGGGAGTTAGTAAAAAAGGTAAAAACCCTTTAGATGGACACCTAGTAAAATGTACTGATGGAAAAAGCTATAAAGCGTCAGCGATTTATAAAACCTACGATTGGAACTTGAATGATGGCTATAATAATTTAGGGGATTGGATCGAAGAGGCTGCTAAAAAAGCAGGTAAATAAATTTAACAAGTTGCTTTAACGGAATAAAAAGTTGGTTATATTTACTATAACAACTGTAGTAAAGATTAATAAAGGCCGCTGAATTTAGCGGCCTTTATTTTAGCTCGAGATCACGATTCATTTCAAATTGGAGGTTTTGGCTACATTACTTGATTTATTTAATTTATCGAGGTTTAAGTCTTTCTGAAGCAATCCATAAATTCCTAATCAAGCAATTAAAATTAACGGTTTGTAACGGTGCAATGTTGGATACTTAATTACAATCAACAACTAACGGATTTCTTTAGCATTGAATTCTGCTTATAATCGGGTAGCCGGAGGTATTTACCCTCCAGCCCCCACACCACCCTGCATGCG
>NZ_JBGONH010000110.1:0-2816 GCF_041439075.1 Vibrio sp. FF145 | reverse complement strand
CCCAGCCAAATATCCGTTCAGGTTCAAGCAATAATGCTTATCCGAACGGCATTAAGTCATTAGGTTCGCCTTTTGGTTTCTTAATGAAAAAGACGTTGGGCTTAGAACTAGAACTAAGTGAAGGTGTTGTGAGGAAATTACGTATGACACTTATTCAAAACATGAGTTGTGTGAATCGTTCTTAGTTAAAAACGCTGTTAGTCAAATATGCTCTTAGACAAAAACGTTCTTTACCCGAATCGGAGCTCCGTGATACGTTCAAAACTTATAATGTTGAATGATATTTGAGGGACGGCAGATGTCACTAGAAGGCGCAGTTACATTTTTTATTGCCATGTTTATATTTGGTATTACTCCGGGACCTGGCGTATTTGCGATTTTGGCTCGTGGTATGGTTCATGGATGGCGCAAGTGCATCACGCTTTCGTTAGGTATGATTTGCAGTGACCTTATTTATCTTACGCTCGCCTGCTTCGGCCTAGCGACCATTGCCGAGAATTGGTCGTTTGCCTTTGAGGTGATTCGTTACCTTGGTGCGGCGTATTTAATCTATCTTGGGTACAAGATGTTTAAAAGCCTACCTGAAGTGCAGGGCTCAGCGGAACTCGCTGCGAAGCAAAGTCAGAAATCAGAACTCGCAAGTTTCGCACAAGGCTTTTTGATTTCAGCATCAAACCCTAAAGTGATTCTGTTTTATATTTCGTTTTTACCGACTTTCATTGACCTGACGGTTTTACGTTCACAAGATATCGTCTTGGTTTCTGTTTTAGCATTTGTTGCTTTGATGTCCGGTGTCATGCTGATTGCGATGGGTGCTGGCAGAATGGCAAGTTTACTTAAAACGCCACGCGCACATAAAAGACTAAATCAAAGTGCTGGTGGAATAATGATTGCGGCTGGATCATATTTGGCGATAAACAGATAAATACAGTTCAATTTAAACAGAAAAAGCGCGTTGTTGCCTAGTGGCAGTAACGCGCTTTTTTGCATTTACTTTCCGGTGTGGTATTCGCTTACTAGAGCAGTATTAGCGAATTGCTGCGTTAATTGGAGGCAGTACATCGCGCTTCTTAATCACGAATCGCAAGCGAATTAACATCAGCGTAGCAGAGATACTTAAGCCCGTAAGAATACCAATCCAAAAGCCTTCTTCACCCATTGCAGGAACAATGTGGTCTGTTAAGCCCAACACCATGCCCAGTGGTAGTGCTAAGCCCCAGTATGAAGCGATAGCTAAGATCATCGGGATCTTAGTGTCTTTATAGCCACGTAGTGCGCCGTTAGCAGACGTTTGCAATGCATCGCTGAATTGGTACATCGCCGTAAAGGTCAACAATACCGCTGCCGTAGCGCTTATTGCAGGGTCGGTCGTGTAAAGTCTAATGATCCACTCAGGGAACAGCAGGAACATCGCAACCGAAAGCAATGAAATTAACGCTGCAACCAAGATACCGACTTTGCTGCGCTCAATCGCTCCGAGTTCGTCTTTCTCGCCTAATGCATGTCCAACACGAATCGTAATGCCAAATGAGATACTCATAGGAATCACGTAAGTTAGGCTTGAGATGTTAAGTGCAATTTGTGCCGCTGCCACGTTCTCTGCACCAATACGACCAATCATCAGTGCGATTACCGCAAAGATACTGCCACACACCGCGATGTTCATCCCGATAGGTAAACCTAATCTTAGAAGGTGAAGCATCTCTTTTGCTTTTGGTTTAGCGTCTGCAAAACTAATAATGGTTTTGTAGTGGTGATGGCCTTTAATGTAGGAATACAGCATTCCTGACATTAACCAATAAACCAAGCTTGTCGCCCAGCCACAACCCACAGCGCCCATTTCAGGGAAGCCAAACTTACCGTAAATAAGCACGTAGTTGATCGGAATATTCACCAACAAACCAACCACAGAAATGATCATCGGAACTTTGGTGTTGTTCATACCCTCACAGAAGCCATTCAAGGTGTAGAACAGGGCAATACCCGGCACACCAAAGGCGAGGGCGAACGCATAATCACTGCCAATTGGAATGATCTCAGCGGCAACACCAATCCATTCTAAGATCGGTTTCGCACTCACTAAATAAGCGATAAGTAATACGCTAGCAATTAATGCCAACCAAACCATTTGGAAGAATTCAACAGAGATACTTTGAAAGTCGCGTGCACCGCGGTGGTAAGCAACAACGGGTGTTAAGGCCATAATCACACCACGTAGTAGCAGCAATACAGGAATCCAAAGGCTTGTGCCGAGTGCAATAGCGGCGAGATCGGCAGGGCTTACTTGGCCAGCCATTGTCGTATCGACAAATCCCATCGCTTGGGTCGCTATTTGAGTCAAAATGATAGGAACCGAAAGATGCATAAGCGCACCCGATTCACGAGTAAAAGGACGAAGTTTCGTTAGCATGGAAGTTCACAACACCAATATAAATACACGAATGATGGCAGGATGGCCGGTGTGTATTTTAGGATGTGCCCCGTTGGGCGGGCGACAATATAAACACCTTACCGTATAGGGTCAAGCATTGGATTTACAGGGGCTAATTTGCTCTGGAAGAACGTCAGATTTGCATGGTGTTAGATACTGTTTCTATGTACATAACCTGATGATTTTAATGTGAATCATACTAGATAGAAAGTTTCTATATTTGCTTGTTGAATTTCAATGCGCACATCATAAGTCACTGTTATGGATGAACTAAATTTAGTACAATTGATGGCATAAGAAACTAGATAGAAAAATTCTACATTTAAATGCAGAATTTTTCTGTCTAAGAGCTGTTGAACTAAGCCGCTTCGCGGAGGGCTTTCCT
>NZ_JBGONH010000109.1:0-2963 GCF_041439075.1 Vibrio sp. FF145 | reverse complement strand
CCATACCGCTCTTTCCAATACTTATTTGAGCCGTATAACTTCTGGCAACCCACGGCGAGATTTCGAGGGTGACCACGCTCCCAGAAGGCTGCCCCTTCTCTTGGGGGAATAAGCGCAATGGCTCCCTTAATCTTAATAGCAGCGTGACACGCTCTCGTGTCGTAAGCGCCATCACCAGACACCTCAAGGATACTTCGGCGTGTTTGTTTCAGTAGGTTCGGGAGTACTTCTCCATCTGTAACCGTCGATAAACTTAGCTCAGCGGCAATGATCTCATGAGTGTTGGTATCGACGGCAATATGAAGCTTTCGCCAGACTCTACGCTTGCCATCCGTCCCATGTTTTTTGACTTTCCATTCACCTTCGCCATAAACCTTAAGGCCAGTAGCATCAATAGCTAGGTGCTGTATCGCTCCTCTCGTTTTAGTCTTAAATGAAACCTCAACTTGCTTGGCTCTACGACTGATGCAGGTGTAATGCGGACAACTTAACGGTACATGGGCTAACCTAAATATCGAGTCGATAAATCCTTGCAGCGCTCTCAATGGCATAGAAAAAACTCGTTTCACCATGAGTGCTGTCGTGATAGCTAAATCACTGAACCGACGCGGCCTCCCGCGATTATTCTGTTTGCTTTGCGCCCAGCCGCTTATCGCCTCTTCATCAATCCAAAAGGTCAGAGAGCCACGGTTAATGAGTGATTGATTGTATTGCTTCCAGTTGGTTGTTTTATAACGAGGTTTAGGCATAGGGCTACGAGAGGGAGTGAATGTAGCTGAGCAGATCGTAGGTTCTGGATTTAGTTCCATTGAATTACGCAACAAAGCCGGTTGGCCTGTCACACCTCTAACTAGATTTGCGACAGAACCGTATTTTAGTACTCGTAAGTTTAATAACCTTGAGTTATTACTCTCAAGGGAAAAAATGTCACATATTAAATATATCCGTGTATGACGAGAACATTGAAACTGAGTTGATATTATCCTCAGCTTTTTTCTCTTTCGGAATTAATTTAATTTCTCCTTCATTTACAGTATAACCAAGGCTACTTCCAGTAAATGAATTCTCTAGTTCATCTTTGTCATCTATCCATTTCCATCTTTGTGTTCGCTTTAAACTGCAAGGGCTGACTTTTTTAATGTTACTAGCATCCAAGCACATACCTGGTTGGCTTGTACTCTGATATCGATTAAGTGTATCGAAAATAAATGACTGCTTTAGTTCGGATATATTACAAGTATCAGAATTAACACTGAGGTTTTTATTAACACTTACACATTTATTGTTAAATTTACCCAATTGTAAATTAACCGGCTTTCCGCCAATAAATACAGGATTATCCCAATCAACAGTGAATTTAATATCTTTTTTTACATTTTTAATTTTAAAGTCTTTTTCATTAGGATAATAATATCTTAGGACTTCCCAAGATGGGATTTCTGAATAATAACGATACCCAGTAATTCCAACCGATGAGGATATACTAATGTCTGTTGTCCCTGTGGTCGCAGGTTCAGAATAATAGATTACTTCCATTTTGGGTGTGAAGTTTGCGTACCCTATTGGATTGATTAAGTGTAACCTCCCAAAATAATTTTTTCTGACTGTTACTCCATATGGCGATTCATCTTTTTGTATCGCATGTGGTGAATTATATTGCTCTCTAGACCATTTGAAAGATACATGTTGAGGGCTTTTTGACGATTTCGTTACCGCATAATCAAATGTTTTATATGATAACCACTTGGATTCTGTCCATGACGCGTTGGCATTTAGACTAATTTTGGGTGATGTTTTATCTGCACCAACATCACCTCCAATACCAAATTGAAAAGTTGATACTTCCTTCTTATCATAATTTACATTTAAATTTGTTGCTGGAATGGTTCTTAAAATACTTGTTTTATTATTTGATGCCATCATTTCAAACGTATAGTTTTGTGCTATTGCGGATGACACCCATTCAGATTCAATCCCACCACTTGGCCAAACAATGCCTCTTGAGGCTAAGTACATCGAATATATTTCAGGGTTTAGACTAATCCCTGCGCCAGTGGTTGAATCATCAATGCCAACTCTTACTATTTTAGCATCAGGCGTTGCTGAGCCGATTGTTCCGAACGCAAGGGAGCGTTGCATGTTTATCTTATAAACAAGCGAAATGTTAGCATTTTTACAAAGATGCCGCGATCTATCTCCTAATTGGGTGTTCCAAGTGATATCACATTCAGAATCAGTAATTTGTTTAGTCGCATTATAATATCTAGAAATACTCGGTACCGGTGAGTGTACTACTGGGGTGTTTGATGTTGAACGTTTTTGCCTTTTTGGTGCAGGTTTACTCAAAATTGGGATATTTGTGTCATATCTATCCTTGATCTCTGTAAACATAACGTTATGGTTATGTTCAGTTATTGCAATATAATCAGATTCCAATGAAATACCAAATACCTTTCTAAAGACATGTTTTGCCTTTATTTTTTCTTTATTTCCTTCTATTTCACTAAAATCAACCAGATAACGATAACCATTATTTACAATTAAATCAATTGCATTTTCAATGCCATTTGAATAAATTCCTGATTCTAACCAATACTTTGCATTTATATAAACCAAGTCTGAATTATCAACCATATCACTCATTATATGTATTGATTCACCAACGGGAATGTTTATACCTTCTTGCAGTGTATCGCTAGCTAAAACTGATCTAGATATTAAAACTGATGTTACTAAAATTCCTATTAAATTCAAACGTTTCATAATACTCCTAAATATTTTTTAGTTTTAAAATTAATATGATGGTACTTTGTTGGCACCTTAAATTAATCACTTATAACCTTGATGATTAAGTTTATCATTATACATATAAATTCATAATGGAAAGGTGATTTATGGCTCAATTTATGGGCTTTGTTGCGTAATTCAGTGGAACTAAATCCAGAACCTACGATCTGATCAGC
>NZ_JBGONH010000108.1:0-3286 GCF_041439075.1 Vibrio sp. FF145 | reverse complement strand
CATATCACTTACTACCGTTTTTGTTTTAAGTTCCCGCTAATCCGCGATGAACCAATAAAAAGGCTACTTCGGTGGCCTTTTTTTGTACGCCATAGGCGACATCGCAAGTGTGATTAAATAGAATAGTGGTAAATATTCAGGAGTTTTAATTGATATGTTTGATCCAAAAAAACTAGAGCAGATTGCTAAGCAGATCCACGATTCTATGCCTCAACCAGTAAAAGAGCTTGGTTCAGATGTAGATCAAAAAGTTCGCCAGGTTATCCAAGGCCAACTGAACAAGCTAGACGTTGTAAGCCGTGAAGAGTTTGATGTTCAAACACAAGTACTACTGCGCACTCGCCAAAAGCTGACTGAAATGGAACAAAAGCTAGCGGACTTAGAAGCAAAGATTGCCGACAAGTAAGCGTAAAGAAAGAAAACTGAAAGTCTACGAAGACTGAACAAACAATGTTCATTTTATTGATTTTTAAGACTTTGTTACTAAAAGCAAAAAGGCTTGGTCAACGGCGACCAAGCCTTTTTATTAGATGTTGTGTTGCTTATTTATAACTCCAACCTGTAAGGAGTTAGTGATACTGCTTCGCTTTTTCTGCAAATTTATCAGTATCTAAGCGACAAATTAACCGCCTACAGCGATACGCTTCATGTCGCTCATGTAGCTACGTAGCTCTTCACCAATATACTCTACAGGGTGGTTACGGATAGCTTCGTTTACTTCAATTAGTTTAGCGTTATCAACTTGGTTAGATGTTTCACCTAGACCACGGCCGATTACGTCTGTTGCTACTGAAGGCATGAACTTCTCACATAGTAGCGGTGTTGCTACGTTAGCGAATAGGTAGTTACCGTACTCAGCAGTATCAGAGATTACAACGTTCATTTCGTAAAGACGCTTACGAGCAACTGTGTTTGCGATTAGTGGAAGCTCATGTAGAGATTCGTAGTAAGCCGACTCATCGATGATGCCAGATGCTGTCATTGCTTCGAATGCTAGCTCAACACCGGCGCGAACCATAGCAACCATTAGGATACCGTTGTCGAAGTACTCTTGCTCTGAGATTTCTACGTCAGAAGCTGGGTAGTTTTCGAATGCTGTTTCGCCTGTCTCTTCACGCCAGCCTAGTAGGTTCACGTCATCGTTCGCCCAGTCAGCCATCATTGTGCTAGAGAAGTGACCAGAGATGATGTCATCCATGTGCTTGTTGTAAAGCGGACGCATTAGGTCTTTTAGCTCTTCAGAAAGCTCAAACGCTTTAACTTTAGCAGGGTTAGATAGACGGTCCATCATGTGAGTTACACCACCGAACTTAAGTGCTTCAGTAATCGTTTCCCAACCGTATTGTAGAAGTTTACCTGCGTAGCCTGGTTCGATGCCATCAGCAATCATCTTCTCGTAAGATACGATAGAACCCGCTTGTAGCATGCCACATAGAATAGTTTGCTCACCCATAAGGTCAGATTTAACTTCAGCTACGAATGAAGACTCTAGGCAACCTGCACGGTGGCCACCAGTACCTGCAGCCCAAGCTTTAGCGATATCCCAGCCTTCACCTTTAGGGTCATTTTCTGGGTGAACAGCGATCAGTGTTGGAACACCGAAACCACGCTTGTACTCTTCACGTACTTCAGAACCTGGACACTTAGGTGCAACCATTACAACGGTAAGGTCAGCACGTAATTGCATTCCTTCTTCAACAACGTTGAAACCATGAGAGTAACCAAGAGCAGCGCCTTCTTTCATTAGAGGCATTACTGTCTCAACAACATTAGTGTGTTGCTTGTCGGGAGTAAGGTTAATAACTAGGTCTGCTTGAGGGATTAGCGTTTCGTAGCTACCAACTACAAAGCCGTTTTCGTCAGCATTCTTGAATGATTGACGCTTCTCATCAATTGCAGCTTGGCGTAGAGCGTAAGATACGTCTAGACCAGAATCACGCATGTTTAGACCTTGGTTCAGGCCTTGAGCACCACAGCCAACAATGACGATCTTCTTACCTTCAAGGTATTCAGCTTCAGTCGTAAATTCTTCACGATCCATGAAACGGCAGCGACCTAATTGGTCTAGTTGCTCACGAAGGTTTAATGTATTGAAATAGTTAGCCATTGTAGGGCACTCCTTTAAAAATAAGTCCGTAAGGTCGATATCTCTCTATCGAATGACTTCATACTAAAACAGACACTCCGTTGCTGAAAGTGATATATTCACAATTAGTTATTGCAATAAATGCAACATGGAAACGATCGCAAAACATGAACATAAAATCTCTACAATTATTTATACATTTATGTGATAGCAAGAGTTTCAGCAAAACAGCTGCGGCTATGCACGTCAGTCCTTCTGCCCTTAGTCGTCAAATACAAAAGCTTGAGGAAGAAACAGGACAAGAACTGCTTATCAGGGATAATCGAAGTGTTGACCTCACACCAGCAGGGAAACATCTGTTACCTGTGGCATTGAACATCGTTGGCGAGTGGCAGCAATATAATCTCCACCTAAAAGGCGGAGAACAGGAGCTCAAGGGTGAGATCCGCATTTTCTGTTCCGTAACAGCAAGCTACAGCCACCTTCCTGAACTCATTACCGAATTCAGGGCTATTCATCCGTATATTGAGTTTAAGCTATCTACCGGTGATCCAGCGCAATCCATCGACAAGATCCTGAATGATGAAGCTGATATTGCTATTTCAGCTAAACCAGATATTTTGCCTTCAAGATTAGAGTTCGAAACCATTAGCGATATACCACTGTCAGTGATCATCCCCTCCGGTGTCAGTAGTTTTAGCCAGCAACTGCAATCAGAGAAACCAAACTGGAATGAAGTGCCTTTTATCATCCCAGAAGCAGGTACTGCACGAGAACGTGCGAACGCGTGGTTCAAAAAGATGAAGATAAAGCCCAACATTTACGCTCAGGTATCAGGTCATGAAGCAATCGTAAGTATGGTTGCTCTTGGCTGTGGGGTTGGTATCGCTCCAGACGTTGTAATCAACAACAGCCCTGTGAGAGATAAAGTCGACCGCTTAAAAATAGAACCAATCAAGCCGTTTGAATTGGGAGTGTGCTGTAAGCGATCGCAGTTAGAAAATCCGTTGATTAGAGCATTTTGGCAGGTAGCTGAAGGTAAATACCTTCAAGACTAGTTATCTATAAGTGATAACAAGCAAGTGTGGAGTCACAGATAAAGAGCACGTTAGTGCTCTTTTTTGTTTTTCTAAACGACAAATATGAAAAAAGCCCGCTGATTTCTCAGCGGGCTTTTCAATGGTGGTGGAGGGATAGGGA
>NZ_JBGONH010000107.1:0-3361 GCF_041439075.1 Vibrio sp. FF145 | reverse complement strand
AGATACGAGATACGAGATACGAGATACGAGATACGAGATACGAGATACGAGATATAACGATAGTTGGGGGAGTTTAAAAAGGTTTTTGGGTTAAAACAAAAGGAAGAAAAAAAAATATCGTGGTATAGCCGGGGGGACTATACCACGGGTGCCAATGACACCTTCGCTTGCTGCCGGAGTGATATGGCAAGCCACATCACCTCTGGAATAATATTAAAGAGAAAGAGTTTCTCTTCGATGGAGTAACTATACGGGTAGCGACTTGTTTTGCTTATAAAATTAACGACAGATGACTGTGAGAAAACCGACATTATTATAAGTTGTTGATTATTATTGCCTTATTGTTTTCTGGTTGACGCGTACTAGTAAGGTAGTCCCCACTAATTGTTGAAAGTGACGTTTTTGACGTAAACGTTTTTAACGAAATTTACGAGAGTGTATTTTCGAAAACATTGATTTCACACAATAGAATTGTGGGTATGTGCGTGTATTATGTCGGTAATAACAATCTTTCTCATTATCAATCTCGAACTGGGTACTTATGAAACTCTCACAACTAGAGCAAGGAAAAGCGGCTTCTATTGTTGCACTTACAGGTTTAACACCAGACGTTAGAAAAAAACTAATGGTTATGGGCATGTTGCCAAAAACCGAGGTGACACTTATCCGTCGTGCACCTATGGGTGATCCGCTTCAAGTTGAAGTGAGAGGTGTTTCTATAGCCATTCGTGAAAGCATTGCAGAACAAATCGAGGTTATCTAAATGGATTATCAAGTTCTTACTGTTGGTAACCCTAATAGTGGTAAAACAACATTATTTAACGCATTAACTGGCGCAAAACAGCACGTTGGTAACTGGGTTGGTGTGACCGTAGAAAAGAAAACCGGTTTATATTCGCACGCTGGGGATCAATTTCAGTTAACGGATTTACCAGGCATTTATGCACTAGACAGTGGTAATGATGCAAACAGTATCGATGAGTCTATTGCATCACGCGCCGTGCTTACTCACCCAGCGGACATGATCATCAATGTTGTTGATGCTAGCTGTTTGGAAAGAAGCTTATACATGACATTACAATTGCGAGAGTTGGGTCGCCCAATGATCGTTGTATTGAACAAAATGGATGTATTAAAGCGTGAGCGTCAGGTGATTAATCTTAAGGCTCTAGAAAAAGAGCTAGGTTGCCCGGTTCTAAGCTTGTCAGCAAACGATAAAGGACAAGTGGTTCGTTTTAAAGAGCGTTTGCATAAGCTTCTGGTTCAAGGTGTGAGTCTTGATCCTATCTCTATTGATTACGATGTCGCGTTAGAAGCTCTTATTCCTTCTGTTGAGTCACAATTTGATGATGCTGACGTATCTCACCGAGCACTAGCGATTCGTGCTTTAGAAAATGATTACTTGGTATTGAATGGTTTGGCCCCACAAACTCGCACTCAAATTGATAGTGTGCGTCTTGGTGCCGATTTGGATATTGATCTTGCTGTTGCTGACGCTAAATACACTTTCTTACATGAACTTTGTAAACGAGTTCGTCGCAGCGAAGGCAAACTGAGCCGTAATTTCACAGAGAAAGCCGATCAATTCATTTTGAATAAATGGGTCGGGATTCCTTTCTTCTTCGTCATCATGTACCTAATGTTTATGTTCTCTATCAATATCGGTAGCGCGTTTATCGACTTCTTCGATATTGGTGTTGGCGCAATATTAGTTGATGGCGGACATCACTTATTAGATGGTCACTTACCGGTTTGGCTAGTCACCGTTCTTGCTGATGGTATTGGTGGTGGTATCCAAACGGTTGCGACCTTTATTCCGGTTATTGCCGCGCTTTACTTGTTCTTAGCGGTACTAGAAAGTTCAGGCTACATGGCCCGCGCTGCATTTGTACTGGATAAAGTGATGCAGAAAATTGGCTTACCGGGCAAAGCATTTGTACCACTTGTTCTGGGTTTTGGCTGTAACGTACCTTCTATCATGGCAACGCGTACTCTTGACCAAGAGCGCGAACGTAAACTCGCCGCATCAATGGCACCGTTTATGTCATGTGGTGCTCGTCTACCTGTATACGCACTGTTTGCTGCTGCATTCTTTCCTGGTGCTGGACAAAACGTTGTGTTCGCTCTGTACATCATGGGTATTCTGGCTTCTGTATTTACGGGCTTGTTCCTTAAAAATACTATCTATCCTGGTAGCAGCGATAGCTTGGTTATGGAAATGCCGGATTACGAATTGCCGACCGTGCAAAACGTGATGCTGAAAACTTGGCAGAAGCTGAAACGTTTCGTGCTTGGCGCAGGTAAAACCATTGTAATGGTTGTGGCAATTCTGAGTTTCTTGAATTCATTAGGTATGGACGGCAGTTTTGGTAACGAAGACAGTGAAAGTTCTGTGCTATCTAAAGCGGCTCAAGTTGTAACGCCTGTATTCCAACCGATTGGTATTACTGAAGAGAACTGGCCTGCAACGGTTGGTATCATTACCGGTATTTTTGCGAAAGAAGCCGTGGTTGGTACGCTAAATAGCTTATACACTACACCTTCTGATGAAGAAGCGGCTGAGTTTGATCTAGCGGCAAGTTTAGAAGAAGCCGTAATGACCATTCCTGAAAACCTTGCTGGTTTGAGCTATTCAGATCCATTAGGCATTGAAGTTGGTGACTTGTCTGACTCTAGTTCTGTGGCTGCTGATCAAGAGGTTGATACTTCGATCTTTGGTAACTTGAAAGATAAGTTTGTATCAGGCCACGCTGCGTTTGCTTACTTAATTCTAATCTTGCTTTACACACCTTGTGTGGCAGCGATGGGTGCTTATGTTCGTGAATTTGGTCAGACGTTTGCCCGCTTCATCGCCGTTTGGACAATGGCACTTGGCTACTTCGGTGCGACCTTCTATTATCAAGCAGCAAACTTCGCTGCTCATCCAATCAGCAGTGCGGTATGGATGGTTGCAATTGCTGGTGGTTTTGTGGTGACGTATCGCATCTTCAAGAAAATCGGCAGTAAGCAAAAAGCACTTGAGGTGCAAGTAGTATGATTTTAACTGAACTTCATCAATACATTGATAACGAAGGTGTTGCTGCTCGTAGTGAGCTTGCATCTAAGTTTGGGGTAAGTGAAGACGGTATCGATGCGATGCTGGGAGTGTGGGTCAAGAAAGGCAAGATATCTCGCTTGGTCGACACCAATAAGCATGGTCACACAATACGTATTCGCTACACCATCAGCAAACAAGATGGTTTGTCTCTGAATGTGATGATGTAGTTCAGGCCTTCATACTCTCGTTGAAAGCGACGATATTAGACAATAAAAAAAGGTTCATCGCGGCTTTCCGGGGAAAGCCGCTTTTATCTTCAAGAAG
>NZ_JBGONH010000106.1:0-3445 GCF_041439075.1 Vibrio sp. FF145 | reverse complement strand
TGATCTTATTCTTCGCGCTGAAAGATTAGAATGCGGGGTTCATGACACGCTTACGCTTCTTTCGGTACATCTGGCTGGTTCTTTAACGGGATATTCACATTACCAGCTAAGCTAATTAGCTGCTGAAACACACCACCTTTAGCTGATTTCTCATTAATACTAGGGCCTGCTGCGTCCAACCTTGAATTACTACACTGTTGAAAGGTCAATAAATTTTGCCCCAATGCAGAAGTAAAATAATTATCAATTTCCCTCAATTCGGAGCGGGATACGAGAATTGAATTGCCACTAACAACCCCTACTTCCACGAGTCTGCAAACTTCAGTATTGGACTTGTTGGCAGATATCCTCTCCCTAGAACTGGCAACAATCCTCTTAGCTGCATTAATTAACGATCGAGATAACATCATTAAGCACCACCGATTGCTTCAAAAACAATGTCACTAATAATCACATTACCGTCATAAGGAAGTATTATTTCTCTTTCTTCCTTGATTTGGACAATGCTCTTCAAACCAATTTTTTGCGCACTAATGTATCCATCGACCAATAAAAGCCAGTCTTCTAATTCTATATTAAGGTCAAACATCATATAGCTTTGCGCAGCAGACAGAGGGAGAATGTTCAGATCAGCTTTAATAGCCTCAAACATTAATTCCAACGCTTCGTCTACCTCATTAAGTTCAAACTCTTCCTCATCTTCACGGACATCCATGACTTCGATACTGTCTAAATCTGAAACTTTGCCTTTTTTCCTCTCACCGCTAGCAAGAGCCCTTACAGCCAAATCAATTAAGTCATCAGCTTGAATATCACTGTTAGTATTTCCGTAGGCTCGTACTTCTGTTTCCGAAACATGAGACAAGCAGTCAGGCAAACATTCAATGGAATTTATAGATGGCGAAAAGGTTTTGTCTTCTTGGAACTTAGCGGCAAAAACATCAATAATGCGATTAAGCTTGGAAGATTTCTTATCTCGCTGAAGCTTTGCCAACATATCGACCATTTTTTTGTTTGATACATTTAAGTCCTTCAATGCTATATCGATTTTAGATTTAAGTAGCTTCAAAAGAATTCGCTCAAGGTGAATGTCTGTTTGCACCCACTCTCTTAACTTTTTCACACTTAAATGCTCGAAGATACTATTGATTCTACCGATCTCACGTTTGCATCGACCGATTTGACGAATTTTGTCATCAACATCAGTGACCATGCTAAATTCATCCGCAACGATCCTATGAAAAGAAGATACGGTCTCAACCAAGGCGTCATTTATCTCGACTGTTATCTCTCGAATTTCATCTAAGTAGTGTTGTTTTTTATCATCATTGAAGTCCTTAACTCGTCGGTAACTGTCAACGGCATAATCCAAGTTTTCAATCTGGTTAGAAAACTCACCATGACGCTCTCTGAATCTATAACGACTAGTTACCCTATCCAGTAAACGTTTAACAGACGAATGAACTTGGACTCCATGCTCATCATCTAAGTGATATGCCAACTGATGTTTTGTAAGCGCTGCAATTGCAGCTTTATTGCTTTCACTATGATGAAGTACTCCAGCATGCTCATAGCAAGCCTCGTCTACTACCTCAGTATGAGTACTCAGCGCTCGTACAGCTTCTTTTGACTCCACCTGTCGAGACATCTAAATTAACCCCATTTGAGTATCTAGTTGGTTTTCAGCATCAGCTTCGATTTCCAGCATCCCTTCATTAGTAGCGATAAACTCCAAAGTCTCATAAAGCAGCGACCATTTCGCTGTAGCAATAAAAAGAGAACCAGTTGAGGATGGAGATACAAAATATCCTTCTTGGACAAGGTAATCTAAGATCGACCGCAGCTTCGTTTTACTCTCTTTGCTTTTATGAGCTCTTTTAAGTTTATGTGCAATATGATCAAGCTGATTTTGAAGAGAGTTACTTTCCTCTATTGCTGCGAGTAACTCTGACTCCGATAGTTTGCCACCAGCCATTATAGGTCTTGAGTCTGAGTCAATATTTCGGGCTAGCTTTAGCCAAGTTATTATCCCTTCCATTGTCTGCGAAAAAACTTCAAAGTCTTTTAGTACTTCGTTTTTCTTACGAGTGTTATCTATGTTCTCGTATCCACAGTAAAAACCTAGCCCGTCTTGTGTTTCGACTGTTGTCATACTTATTCGAGACAAGTATTGGTTCATGTCACTTCGATTTCTGGTATCGGATAAATATGTGGACTCAATAGGAGTCGCATACTCACAGATCACTTTTTTACTCATGAGCAGTCGGAAAACCGATTCGAACTTATTCATTCAACCACCTCTATAGACTGATTTTGCTTCGACTCAGAAAGCAATGGATTGACTTTGCTTCTACGTCCGCCAATAAATGATTTAACACCTACATTCTTCACTATGTGATTTTTAGTCGCGAAGTATTTGTAAGTGGCTGGATGCAGATCTGGCTGAGCAGTGAACAAGCAAATACCTTTTTGAGCCATCATGTCGAATAAAATGGCCAGGTTAGAAATAGAGATTTTCCCTAATTCGTCTAGCGGCCAGTGAATAACAACGTCTTCATCCTGGCACAAGAATCGAGTCATCCCACAGAAAACAACGATAATAGCTAGTTTGGAAATCCCTTCGGAGCCGACCTTTTCTAGATCTTCATCATTTCGAACCACTGCTGGACGTCCATTCTCAACAATCGTTATCTCCATCTCGACCAAAGACTCTAGGTTTTTAGATATCTGAGCCTCTTTAAATGAAGCCAACAATTGCTTGAAAGAAGCAAGAAACGCTTTGGAAGGTAGACCTCTTGAGGTTTCGCCTGACCATTTATCCAACTCGAGGCTAAAGAGATTGAGGTCTTTCCAAAGATCAAAAGTATGGATCTTGCTTGATAGTTTGATGTGTATGCTGTCGATAGCAGGGAAAGGATTGCCTGTTTCAATCGACTTGTCCAAAGTGCTCGAAACTGAATCTACTTTACTGTTCACTTGTTTAAGGGTTTGGTGGTAGTTAGAAACCTGAGTCGAGATTGAACGAAGAGTTTCAATTTTCACGTCCCTAACATCTGGAATCACGTTTAGGACAAGCTCTTCAAGGTCTCCCAAGCAAGCAAGGGAAAATTGAGGACTATCGTAGTTGATAGCATATTCATAATTTTCTGAAAGCTTCGTCATGGTCGCAGAGCGCATCTGCTCCCACATCATTTTTATTTCATTGTTGTCGTCCAATCCTAAGATTGTGTTACTTACATCTTTTACTTTACTAACGATTTCTTTCTTAAGCGTGTTAATAGCAGTGATTTTGTCTGTCACTAAACTTACGGCATGCTCAACAGAATGAAATTCCGAATCTACAGAGACATCCTCTACGTTAGCTAAATCTGATTCATCGACCGCTTTTTCTAGGTTCATCGCGGATTAGCGGGAACTTAAAACAAAAACGGTAGTAAGTGATATG
>NZ_JBGONH010000105.1:0-3519 GCF_041439075.1 Vibrio sp. FF145 | reverse complement strand
TTGCAAATCCGTGGACCTCGGTTCGACTCCGGGAGGCGCCTCCATCATTTAGAAAAACCAGCCCTAGTGGCTGGTTTTTTCGTTTCTGGCACTTTGCTTCTTGTTTCTTCGTCCTTACCTCTTCATTTCTCCCTTTGATATTTGCTAAGCCCAACGCCGTTTTGGTGGAATCCTAAGTTGAACCTTTGTTGATAGACCGCTAAATAAATCAAAGTCACAATTAACCATAATGCTCAATTTGTTTCATTGTTTTATGGGATAACTCTAATTAAAACATGTGTATGAGTGATAGTGTCCCTCTTTATATTTCTTTAATTATTCTATAAGAGGTTCTTAAATATGCAATTTAGTCTAAAGAGAAAAATGGTTTTCTCTGTAGTTTTGGCGATTGCTGTTACATCTGCCATTCTTCTTTTCATGGGTTATAAGACTTTTCAAACAAACAGCTGGCAAGCTATAGAAAGTGAAAGTCGTAATACACTTCAAGCCCATGCAAAGGGCATCAGTGACTGGTTTTACGATAAGAAACAAGCAGTACATGGGCTTAAACAACAAGTACAGCTTAACCCTTCAATAGATATCGTTCCTCATTTACGTCAAACCTTGGTATCTGGTGGGTTTGGATTGAGTTATTACGGTAACAAAGAAGGTGAGATGTTCCGTCATGATCCTTCATTGAATAAAGCGGGGTATGACCCAAGAGTTCGAGGTTGGTATAAACAAACCTTAGCTGAGAACCGCGCAGTAACAACCAAGCCTTACGTGAGTGTAACCATGCAAACCTTAGTGGTGACATTGACCGATCCTGTGACCGAGAATGGATCGATCATAGGTGTTGTGGCATCTAACCTTGCATTAGACAAGCTAATTGAAGATGTGTTGGCTATTCAGGTTCCAGGTAATGGACGAGCGATCCTAATTGATAAGCAAGGCACGGTCGTTGCTCATAAGAATAAAGATTTCATCCTTAAGCAAGTCAATGATATTGCGCCAGAGCTGAGTGTGTTTGGCTTGAACAGTGCTGCGCAAAACTTGACGACGATCTTTACTCAAGTGGATGGTGCCGAGCGAGTCATCATGGCTGAGCCGATTAAAGGCACTGACTGGTTACTTGTGATTGAAATGGATAAAGACGTACTAGAGCAGCCCCTGTTCGATATGTTGATTAGCCAAATCACCACAGGTTTGATTGTATTGATCGTTATGGCTGTAGCAACCTCATGGTTTGTGGCTCGTCAATTAGTTGAACTAGGGCGAGTGAGTGAAGCATTAGCTGATATTGCGGAAGGGGAAGGCGACCTCACACAAAGACTACAAGTGTCGAGCCAAGATGAGGTGGGTCAACTTGCCGATAAGTTTAATGTCTTCGTTGATCGGCTCCATCAAATGATGCAAAACGTCACTCAAGTTTCTACCGCGATGAACAGCGGTGCCGAGCATGCTAATACCAGTGCGATGAAGCGCAGTGATAGTGTAAGCAGGCAACAAGATGAGATCACGATGGTGGCAACGGCTGTGACAGAAATGGCGACAGCAACAGCGGAAATCGCCACGAATGCTGAGAGTACGGCAAAAAGTGCGACTCATTCGGTGGAGTTGAGCGAGCAAGGCTTCCAACAGATGGCTAAAAGCCAATCATCGATCAATGACCTCGCTACTGAGCTAACAAGCGCTGTGTCTATCATCAGTGAGCTTGAAGAGCATGGTCAGCAAATCGCGTCTATCTTAGCGACGATTCGTGAAATAGCGGAGCAAACGAACTTACTCGCGCTCAATGCGGCCATTGAAGCGGCTAGGGCAGGCGAACAAGGTCGAGGCTTTGCAGTGGTTGCTGATGAGGTTCGTGTGCTTTCTCAACGTACTCATGCTTCAACAGAAGAGATCGAAGACAAGATCAAACGCTTACAACAAGCGACCAATGGTGCGGTGAAAGTGATGACGCAAAGCCATGATATGGCGAAAACAAGCGTACACGATGTGGATATGGCCGGAGAGAGCCTAGCTCAAATCCGTGAAGCGATTCAGATGATCAGTGATATGGCGACTCAGATTGCTTCTGCCGCTGAAGAGCAGTCACTGGTTACTGCCGAAATCAATGCGAATACCGAATCTGTTCGTGAAGTTAGTGATGTGATGGCAGTTGATGCGACCGATGCGGTTTCACAAGCCGATCAGCTAAGTCATTTAGCGAGTGACTTGAAACGAGAGTTGTCACGCTTCAAGCTTTAATCTTTAATCGATATTGCAGAAAACAACATAGGTTTAGAAACTAAAGAGCACAGACAGTAATAGGCCTGTGCTCTTTCTTTAATAGCTTCAAATGAGTCTCAGTGCTTATCAAAGAAATCCTTATTGCGAATATATTTGCTCATTAAGTGGTAAGAAAAAGGTCTGATCAACCAACTTAGAACAGAGCGCCCAAGACGTATAAACGTCGGTGTGTTTTCGTAGATCCTGCCGTTATAGAGCCAAAGCACTTTCCCTACATGCCAATACAACAGAGGCACGGGCGGCATGAAGGTGACAATATCTATGTCGCAACAGATACGGTAGGTTTTCTTACTCAAACGGTAGTGCTTTCGAAAATTCCAATCACCAATCGCAGGTTGGCCAAAAGTCACGATTCGCTTAACACAGCCTGGATACTTTTGATCTAGGTAATCTGCGAACACGCAGCCAATTGCACCACCAGAAGAGTGGCCGGTTATAGAAATCCTTTTCCCTTGTTCTAACAAAGGCAAGAGTGTCGCTTCTAAGCGTTCGATAACGGTTTGCCCAAGCTTGTCTTCGTTACGACTCGGCTGGCTTTCTTGAAACATGAGATGATAGAAACCGGCATGTACACGATAGTTCAGCCCAATCTTTTTACAGCTTCTTGTCCATAGTGCAAAAGTGAGTAGCCAGTCAGAAACACTGTGTGATCCCTTGATAACCACAACCACTTCATCTTTGTCACTACTCCATAAAACTCGAATCATGGTTTTGCCAAACTGGTTCTTTATGATGCGCTGTCCATTAGGATCAAAACCGTAACGAGTCTGTTTAAAAACTCTCGGGTAGGCGAGGTTACAAAGAACCGCGTAGCGTTCATATTGGTATCGTTTTAGTGACTTCACGTTTTCATTTCGTAATTATAGTTGTGTAAAACTTTAGCCTTTGAATGTGAAAAGCACATGAAAACGAAGGAGTGTTTCTTTAATTCAATGGAATTGACAGTGTTTTGTGAGTCTGAAAATGGGAATTTGGCCTTTGAATTCCAACTCAAACTCAAAATCTACGAATAAGAACCGTACAAGCTGCACTAAATTCATTCTGTAGAGTTCGATAATTAATCACTTGAATTAAATGATAAAATTTATTGTTGACGAATTTTTTTCATCCGTTAAAGTACACCTCGTTCTCACGGCTTAGGTCGCGGAGAGATGGTGTTTTACTCTTCAGTAATCAGCATCGCATGATTGCGTTGCCCTGGTGGTGGAATTGGTAGACACAAGGGATTTAAAATCCCTCGGCGTTCGC
>NZ_JBGONH010000104.1:0-3765 GCF_041439075.1 Vibrio sp. FF145 | reverse complement strand
TACCTTGGAACTTCAAACACTGACAAGTCGCCCCGTGGGTTCGTGGGGCGGATACAGATATGAAGAGGATGAACTGAGTTTATCTTGCATATTACTCCCACAAAAAAGCACCCGACTTTCACAATGGAAAGGGGTGCTTTATCAGTTATAAACGGTAGAAACGAAAAAAAACCGCCGAGTGAGCGAGGTTTTCTATTGTTTTATACGGCCTCATTAAGATCGAGAAGTCAATGGTTACCAATCATCATCCTCATCAACATTCCAGTCTGCAGCCAAAAGTGACCCAATAAAAATATCTAAACTAGGGTCTATATTCTCTAGTTTTCTAAACTCTTTTGGCTTTCTAAAAGCCTTTGTCAATGTTGCGTAATTTTTCCCGCTTTTATCGCACGTGAGCTTACTTTTTGGGTGTTCAGTTTTCAAGCAATTATCTAACTTAGTCCAGCAATCCAAGCTTCGTTCTCTGACATTCCGTTTTTTTGTATAATATTTAAAAATCCAACATTCGATAGAATGTACACTTATCGCAAATATGATTTTATCAGAGACATTAGAAAAAGAAGTATTCGCATTTTCGTCAATTACCCGGCTTAACGCTTCAGTAACTATCTCAACAATCTCCTGACATCCAACCTGTGCCCCCTTTTCTCCTTGCAAATCCACATCAAATTTTTCTGGGTGACATATATCAGTATCAATCTGAACTATTAGTTGATCATGTGCATTTAAATCCTCTACAAAATCATCATTTTTTAGATACGATATTAAATTGGTCCAACTTCCCCAGTATCCACGGCCTCCCTCATCACTTGCATCTTGATGTGGCTGTACAAACCTTATGTCCCTTTCTGCTAACTCGATTTTCTGACTTTTAAAAAAACCCAACAACATATTCTGAAGCGTTTGCTGATCAGTGACACCTTCAGCTGCGATAGCAATATCCAACTCTAAAACTCCTTAGGAAGACCACCAAAATAGCCACGCAAGAATGCTTCGGAGAGTTTCAATGGTTTCCCATCAGCTCTGGATAAATTCTTCTTAGACGAAATCGTTTTCTGTACAGTATGACCCGTTTCAGTATCTCTAGAGACAACTATTAATTTATTGCTACTCTTCTTTATATCAAACCCATCTAAAATAGCTGGGTTATGGGTTGTTAAAAAGACTTGTTTATCATTAGCTTCAGCAAGCTTGGTGATGATCTCCATAAGCTTTATACATAACCTAGGGTTTAATGATGCATCAATGTTATCTATTGCAAATACCTTTGGAGTTTCATCAGAAACAAGTAAAGAGACATAAAATAGTATAAATAGAAATCCTTCATTTGCACTGCGCTGATCAAACAAATCTTTTACATATTTATCTTTTATGTAAACTTTATCTTCAGAACTCGAAAGTCGTTCAGGGATTGTTACTGAGTCATACCAACCAAACAACCCTAGAACTTTATTGATCGTCTCCATGGCTGATTTATCTTTACTCAAGGACTTTAGAAGCTTGAGTAAACCCTCACCACATGTCCCAAGTGGCTCTACCTGTTTTTCTTTGTAGAAGTTTCTTAGAGCTGTGTTTTCCGGTGAATAAATTAAAAAATCTTTAATTTTTTCTTTTTCATGCTCTAACAGTTGTCTTACCGCTTTCTGATTCTTAGCCTCAATTACAGTCTCATCACTTGGAGCAAGATTTTGAGCTTTTGTTACAAACTCTTCAGTAGAAACGCTCTTACTGAGCTCTTTTAGTAGAGCGTTGTCTTCATATTCGTTTGCTGATTTCTTTACATCTTCCAAATCTATTTTTATTTCGTTGCTTTTAACAAGGTCAAAGAATTGTGCCATTACATCTGACAAAGATATTACAGAATCTGTGATCTCCTCGTTTAATATCTTCTTTCGCTTGCCATCTCTCTGATAGGAGCTTACTGAGTCACTTTTGAATCGGATATATGAAGAATCTTCCATATGAGGAGTGATTGTATATCTACTACTTGGGAGTTCTGACACTTTACAATTTTTTTGATTATCGCCAGAAAAGAACATTTCAACTTCAATAGACTGAGATTTTTGATCATCTTCAAGCTCAATAAAGTTTGATACCATCAGATCACTATCATCTATAATTCTTACGCCACGGGATACTAGCTCTGATTTCTTTAATGAGCTGTCTTCTGTTGCACTAGATAATGCAATGGCTTCAAGTATGTTACTTTTCCCACAACCATTTTCACCAATAATGAGATTTACTCTACCTAACTTGAGTTTCATATTAACGATAGATTTATAGTTTTTTATTCTAAGAGCTTCAATCATTAAACTTTTATTCCTCACACAAGAATGATATGAACCTAAACACTTAATAATAGGAAGTATTATTAAGTTCCAATCCATACTTCTTTTACAAGTACTACTTAAACACACACGTATAAATAGTAAATAAATTATCTCTACCATCTTACCGCAACAGCTTCAAAACTCCACCTGTTTCAACCGAACTTAGAAGAGATATACTCTATTGAGCTTCGGCCAGGCAACTTTTACACGAATCTCTGCCTAAAAGTTCAGAGCTTCAACTTATCTTAACGTATCTGGACGAGAAAACCGACATCACACCATATTCCCTCTACTCTAACTACCTTTCAAAAACAACCTTACCAGCTATGCCGAAGCTTCCAATACATTCGCAACACTTTCTTCTTGTTTATACCTACCCAGCAACGTCAAAGCCGCTGCACTGCGCTTATCCACCAAAGCGCTTATCAACTTACCTAAAGTAGATTCGTATTTCTTAAAGCGTGAGAAGGTAACGGGTAAGGTTTGACAGAAGTAAGCGAAGGGAGTTTATTGAGTCCAGTCAATACGCTGCGAGAATCCGCTACCGACATAATGGAAATCGCTTGAATCTAGGTCGATGATCGCTTAATCATTCAGTTGCATTTCAAATACAGATATCAGAAAATTTGATGAAGCCAATTACTTTCCATCAGCCACTAACTGCTCTGCATTCCACTTCCCTTCATGAATCGCTGATTTGACGTCCCTTCTTGGTAACCAACCCATGGTTTCGAGTTCTGGTTTATCTTTGAAGTGATCAACGTAACCAATACACAGGTACGCCACGATATCGATGTTTTCTGGGATATCTAATGCGTCTCGCAATGTTGAGTCATGCAGGATACTCACCCAACCTAACCCTAGGTTTTCGGCTCTTGCTGCGAGCCATAGGTTTTGAACCGCACACACGGTGCTGTACAGATCCATCTCTTGCTTGATGGTTCTGCCTAACACGACCTTTCCGGTTCGATTACGGTCGCAAGTCACGCAGATTCCGATAGGTGATTCGACGATGCCTTCAAGCTTTAGACGCTTATACATCGCCTGTTTTTCATCGGTGAACATTTCCGCGGATTCGGCATGAGCCTGATTAAAACCGGTTTTGATTTGTTGCTTGGTTTCGATATCACGGACAACGACAAAATCCCAAGGTTGCATAAAACCGACACTGGGAGCATGGTGCGCTGCGGTTAGTACACGCATCAAAACGTCTTCTGGGATCTCATCAGGAAGAAACTGACCACGAACATCTCGGCGAGAAAAAATCGTTTTATATACTGCATCGCGTTCATTCGGCGTAATTTCCATACATCCCTGTCTTATCGTCGTCTTATTGAGTCAGTATTATCCAACTAAAGTGTCTATGTTGCTAGGGCGTGCTGACCTTTCGTGGTTAAATTTTGTTCGAGATAAAAGCGTTTTAATCGCGGCGAGG
>NZ_JBGONH010000103.1:0-3816 GCF_041439075.1 Vibrio sp. FF145 | reverse complement strand
ACAACGGTATGCTAAGAACAAAAATGCCGTTCACTCTTAAGTGAACGGCATTACCTCATGAAGAGGGATTTTTTGTATTTTGCTTGTGTTGCTTTTTCCGCTTATGCGAACTGATTTTCTAAGTAAGATACGATATCTGAAGATTCGTACATCCACTCAGTTTTACCGTCTTTCTCGATACGTAGACAAGGAACTTTCACACGACCGCCGCCAGCTTCAAGCTCTGCACGGTGTTGTTCGTTGTTTTTTGCATCACGAAGTTCAAACTGAACAGACTGACGTTTCATCGAGCGTCGTACTTTTACACAAAATGGACATGCCTCGAATTGGTACAACGTGTGCGTTTTTGCCTGCTCGTTCACTTTGCTTTGTTCTTCTTGAGAACGCTTCACACCGCGTGGGCTGAAAACAAAATTCAACAACAAGATGACGCGACCTAAAAACCAACGGATAAACTTCATAACTCTCTCTACATATTTAAAATTAGCGTTACAATTTGCAGCATTATATACACAAGTTTTGTCAGATGCTCGCAACAAACCGCTAATATCTATTTTGTCCGTTCGATCGTGTGAGACTTCGCCACATTTAGCCCTAAACGTTTGGACAGTCGAGTCAGGTTTGCTCGGTCTGTTTTCAGAACTCGCCCTGCTTGCGCCCAGTTAAAGTTGGCATCTTCCAACACCTCAGTGATGATGCTGCGTTGAAAATCATCGGTAGCGCCACGTAAACCTGCAGATAGGTCGATCGTTGGTGTTGATAACGGTGTGTTTTTTACCTGTGTCGTCGCTATAGGCTGATCTTGGTCGAGTGGGCCACAATCTTCTTTAGTGATTGTCACGAGGTTTTTGTTGGTGCTACGAGCTAATGCTTTTAGTGCTGAACGGCTAATCACGTGCTCAAGCTCACGTACGTTACCTGGCCAACCGTAACGGTTTAAAAATACCAGTACATCAGAGCGGAATTTAACTTGGTTGATACCAAGTTTACGACGTGCCTGTTCTAGGAAGAAGCCTGCTAGCAAGCTGATGTCGTCACCTCGGTCTTTCAGAGCTGGCACTGCGATAGGGTACACACTCAATCGGTGGTATAAATCGGCTCTGAATCGACCGTCTTCAACTTCTTGCTTTAAGTCTCGGTTGGTTGCAGCTAAAACACGAACATCAATAGTTTGAATGTTGTCTTGGCCTACAGGTTGGATTTCGTTGTTTTGCAGTGCACGCAATAGCTTACTTTGTGCTGCTAAAGGCAATTCACCAATTTCATCTAAGAATAGCGTGCCGCCATCGGCTAGAGCAAACTTACCTAAGCGGTTTTTGTCTGCACCAGTAAACGCGCCACGAACGTGACCAAATAGTTCACTCTCTACCAAGTTCTCAGGAATAGCTGCACAGTTGACATAGACGAGTGGGTTACGTTTACGCTGCGATTGGTGATGCAGGGTGCGAGCAACGAGCTCTTTACCAACACCTGTATCACCATGAATCAGAATATTAAATTCAGAGGGTGCGACAACCGCGATATCGTTTTTAAGCGCGACCATGGTGTCACTATTACCAATCAATTCGCCGCCGTCACGTTCCCACGCTTCAACATTCAGCTCTTCCAGTAATTGCTTTGACTGTTTTGCTTGATGTTCAAGTTGCGAGAAAGTCATCGCCATTTGCATCGTAGAGGCAGCAATAGCAGCGAGAACTTCTAGGTTCCGAGCAGGAATATTCGCGAAGACATCAGGTTTTAGGCTGTCGAGGGTTAGTACCCCTAACAATTTGTCACCAAAAAGAAGAGGCAAACCCATACAGGCATGCATAGGCAAATCGCCGTCGTGGTCGATCAGTAAGCCATCGAAAGGATCAGGCAATGAGCTATCCGCATCAAAACGAACTGGAGAACGCGATGCACAAATCGCATCAAAACGTGGATGTTCTGAAATAATAAAGCGGCGACCGAATGTATCTCGACTGAGCCCTTGCATTGCGATGGGTACTAGCGTGTCGCCTTGAAGGCTTAAAAGTGCGACACAATCACACGTTATGGTTTTACGAATGGCATCGATTAAGCGATTGAAACGGTCTTGATCGTTCACACCGCTGGCTAAACCAATGGTCATTTCCATGAGAGTGGATGCTGAGATATCTTGCATAAAGGGCTCATACTGTTTGTATTTTTATACATGGTAGAGTCTTTATGACATAAAAAAAAGGTCTTTTTGACTAAAGTTTGAAGAGGGTTTTTGAAGGAATGCTAGGCACAACAAGCTTTCGCATGTTGGCACCGTTTGTGCAGTGTGTCCATTGCGTGTTGTCTATACGACTGAATAACTGACCTATCATTGATTTGAATCAATTAATGCGAATTTATCAGTCCACGTAATTCTCATAAAAATAGTAGCCAAAGAGCCCATTGAGAAAGAATTAATATAAAGTCATCTTTAAATAAAATTAGTCAATTTGACATGAAAGGTCAAAAGACTAAGTGTTCGGAGTAAATCAATGCTAAACAATCTACATATCAACATCATCAAATCGACGATTCCTCTTTTAGAAAGCGCAGGCCCTGCTTTAACTCAACACTTCTATCAACGCATGTTCACGCATAACCCTGAATTGAAAGATATCTTCAATATGACTCATCAAAGAACAGGTCGCCAAGGTGTCGCACTGTTTGAAGCTATCGCAGCTTATGCAAAGAACATCGAAAATCTAGCAGCGTTAACCTCAGCGGTTGAGCGTATTGCACAGAAACACACAAGCTTTAATATTCAACCAGACCATTACCAAATCGTTGGTCTTCACCTAATTGAAACACTGCGTGAATTAGCTGCTGATGCATTCACCCCAGAAGTAGAAGAAGCGTGGACTGCGGCTTACCTATTCTTAGCGCAAGTATTCATCGACCGTGAAGCTGAACTTTACCTACAGCGCAAGCAAGCTGTTGGTGGTTGGGAAGCTGCACGTGCATTCGTAATTGCAGATAAAATTGAAGAATCAGCATTAGTAACAAGCTTCATCCTACAACCAAAAGATGGCGGTGACGTTCTGGATTATACGCCAGGACAATATATTGGTATCGAAGTGAAACCTGAAGGTGCTCAGTACAGCGAGATCCGTCAATACTCACTATCAGACAAGCCAAACGGCAAGCAGTACCGAATTTCTGTGAAACGTGAAGGCCAAGGTCAAGAAACTCAAGGCGTAGTATCTAATCACATGCACGATACTGTTGCTGTCGGTGATGAAGTTAGCCTATATGCCCCAGCGGGTGACTTCATGTATCAAGAGCGTAGCAAGCCAGTAACGCTTATCTCTGCAGGTGTGGGTGTAACACCAATGCAATCAATGCTTGAGTTCTTAAACAACCAGCAGAAAAACGAACCTGTACTGTACCTTCACGCTTGTGAAAACGTAGGTCAACACTCTTTCACGACTCGCGTTAAAGATATTGTTGCCGATAAAGGTTGGGAAGCGAAAACGTGGTACATGAACAAAGGCGAGTCTGCGTGTGAGAACACACATGAAGGTCAAATGGATCTAGCGTCTATCTCCGATACTAAAGGCTTTGAAGAGAGTGATTTCTATATCTGTGGCCCTGTTGGTTTCATGAAAAACATCGTAGAGCAGTTAGACGTACTTAAAGTAGATCGCTCACGCGTACACTACGAAGTCTTTGGCCCTCACGCTAATTTCTAATAGCTATCGCTAGTTCTATTAACACTCGCCTGAACTATTGACACCTTGCCTATTCAAAGGCCTCACATTGTGATAATGCCGATCGTTTAAGAAGACTTGAACGATCTTGCAGTTAGCAGATAATCCC
>NZ_JBGONH010000102.1:0-4090 GCF_041439075.1 Vibrio sp. FF145 | reverse complement strand
AGAGGCGCACCTCGAGTTTTTGTGTTCGTTATTTGATTAGCAGGATTCGCATTTTGTAGACGTCCGAAAAAGCCGGTCTGCAGTGTCGCTTCAAGATTCTTTCTGACGCACTTACTTCGTTCGTTTGTCGGATCGTTCTTTCCATTAAAGAACTTCGTCCATTTTATGGAAAAGAACGATCTCATTTTATTCTCGATTCTTTGAAGCTGTTTTATGCTTGAGTTACGCCATTTCTTGTGAGGTTTTACTATGTCTAGCGCACCGGATGATTCCATCGCCTTAGTTTTATTGATTCTTGGTTATGCGATTTACAATATCATTCGAATCACACTTGAGATTCGTAATGCTGATTAGTTTACTTTTGGGCGTTACGGTGTGTTTTTGGGATGAGTTTGAACGATGTTAATTCGTTCTGTGAATCGCTCTAAAAGCGTCACAAACTTTCAAAGTGCTATGGAGGCATATCGCCTTGATCAAGTATCCAAAATCTTCGCTAAGAGCGTTTGAGGGGTTCTGAGGGCTGTTTCTGATAGCAAACCTTGCTATTTACCATAATAGGAATAATGAACACCTAGTTTTAGAAGTTTGATGCCATTTCTTAGGCTGATCTTCAGTTTCATTGGTGCGGAGTATTCAAGTACAAATAGCCATATTTTTTTTTGGGGGGGGGGCAGAAAGGTATGGTTGTCTTGGGAATTCTCAGATATAAAAATCGGTCTCAAAATTGTTGAGACCGATTATGAAGCCTTTGGGGGCCCTTCAATTACTTAAAAGGTTCGGGATTAACCAATCGGTCGCCTTTTATGCCATCAAATTTTATAATTAGAATGTGTAGCTAACACCAAAGTATACGGCATCAACGGTATAGTCTTCTGTGGATTTCATAACTAATGATTGTTTTTCCACCTCAAATGTATCTGCTTCGTACGCGAGGCGCATAGTTAAACCATCTATAGACTTAAGTGAATATTCAAGCCCTAGACCAGTATGGATACCCATCCCCGAATCACTGTCAAATTTTGCTTGCTTTGCGTCCAGATCAACTGATGACAAGCCAAGAATCACAAACGGACGCCATCCGCTGTCAAAGGTGTAACCCAGGTTGGCAGATAGAGAAATACTGCTAGGTGATACTGCGGTTTGACCCGCTCGAGCATACCCTTGCTTATATTTCAGATCGCCGTAAGAGGTATAAGCAACCTCTGCACTTACTATTCGGTTGAACTGGTAACCACCGTACATCTTCAGTGCTGTACCGTCAGGTTTAACGTTAGTATCATAACCGTCAATATCAAATCCTGTGCTACCAACACCGCCACCAAGATACCAGCCTTCGTTTGCATTGGCAAAAGATGAAAGTGACGCAAGTGCCAGAATTGCAAGTACTGCTACTTTTTTCATTAGAGAACCTTTTAATATGAAGTTTTGTTTTAATCTGTATCGGTGAGTTGAATTCTATTCATTATGTATATAGATGCAAGTGAAGTTACAAGGTTTAATATATCTAATCAAAATTAACGTTATTTGCGATCACAACGTGGACTGTTTAACATATTTCGCTTAGTGCGAATTCAGATTTAGACACAAGAACGGCTCCCTATTGGGAGCCGTTCTTCGTTACGGAGTCACGCAATTGAACATAATAGGAATAATAAACACCTTGAAATGTATATTTTAATCCACATATATCCTTAAGTGTAATGTTGCACTGAATTCTGTTTGTTGGGTTTGCTATGAAAGATTCGGAACATGTGAATTTCTCAGAAGATTATGAGTTAAATCGTCATCTTGAATTGGTAGGAAAGTCTCAGTCGATTAATAACCGAGAGTATCTAAGAGAACATACCGGTCCAAGAGCTAAAAAAGAATTAGATAAAAGAGTCTTAACACATGCGGAATTTAAGCCATATGTTAAGCAAGACAAACCACGCTTAGATAATCCGGCTTAGTTGCCATTTTTACAGTAAACGTATTTCTACTCGGGATTAACGTATGCGCCCCTAGTTTAGATACAAAACGGCTCCCAATTGGGAGCCGTTCTTCGTTATGGACTTTAAACCTCTAAAGTGAAAAATTCCGGTTTTAGATTATTTACGATAGGAATTATTGACACGTGTAACGTTTCGCGTTACGCTTATTGAGTTGCAGATGATTACCCTATATGAACGCCTCATAAATGAGCTATTTGATTCAATAGTTAGGTATACCTTATTTGATAACACCCCATTAAGCATAGGAATTACCATGAATTTAATTAGAGTCATTTTTTTATTTGAGGGAGATTTATTTTGGCGATCAAAAGCTTTAGTCACAAACATCTTGAAAACTTTTTTTACAGTGGTTCGACAAAAGGCTTAAATGCCAACCACGCTGATAGACTCGGATTGGTGCTTGATGCGATTGATGCATCGCATCACCCACATGACCTAAATAAAATTTTTTGTGATAAGTTTTCAGAGAAAAAAGGGTCAGGAAAAGGGGTGTACAGCATTGTTATAAATGGCAACTGGCGTGTTACGTTTCAAATAGTTGATGATGGAGCAATCTTACTCGATTACCTCGACTATCACGGGAAGCAAATAAAAGCTAAGTAGTTGTCTAACTTATTTAAATAAGCTCAATGTGAATATATTTGAGCTTCCCTCCTATAGTCACAGGGGGATGGAGATAATATGAGACAGACTAGAAAACCGTCACATCCAGGCGTGTTCTTTAAAGCCACTATTTTAGATGAAAGAGGGATATCTATTACCGATGCTGCTCAGTATTTAGGTGTAACCCGAAAATCTCTAAGTGAGTTCGTCAATGGGAAGGCTAAATGCTCTCATGCAATGGCGAGAAGACTAGCTGAGTCGACGGGGACTGGTGTTGCTATTTGGATCAGTATGCAAGCTAAATTGGATACTTGGGAAGCTGAAAATATGGTTATTCCTGATAATATTCTTACGCTACCCGGCTGTAGGGTTGCTTAGAGTTGGGGATACTATTTTATAAACACTAAAGGAGGGCTTTATGGCTCTTAAACCTGGCCCGAAACCAATAGCAAAATCAACAGGGAAACCTGATCAGCGTCGACGCGATAATAAAAATACTCCCGGTAATACTTCTGAGTTAAAGCCGAGTAAATCTTCCCAAAAATAAGATTATAGTTTAGATGCAAAAAGCCTCCCATAAAGGAGGCTTTTTTGTGGGAAAAATTCATGACCGGCTAAAAGGATCATTGAGATCAATCGCTTTTGGGATTAATCTCTTTCCCTAGATGTGAAAAAACCACCTTGCAGGGTGGTTTATTTCGGAATACTTACACGAATTGAGACCTCGTTAAGTCCTTTCATGATAGCCATATCACGCAAGCACTTCAAGTACTCCTGCACTCTGTTTGGATTCAAGATGTTTTGGACAGAGCGACGCGCATCAGCCACCGACCAAGGGATATTCCAAAGGTGGCATGGTAAAGGCACTAATCAGAACTAAGCTAACGCTCGATAAATCCGCCCCTTGTAGCTGCTAGAGGGGATAAGCGGGAAAGGAATAAATGATTAGTGTTGTGAGACCGGAATGGGGGCGTAAAGCCTTACTCACAGCGCAGGGCAGCCCGAAAGGGTAAGAGACAAATCCCAATCTGAAAGCGACCATAGAGATACCCAAATCACTCATAAGATTGAGTCGAAATGGGTAGGGGTCGGCGCAGCCGAAAGGGCTGGTTCTTTGCCGCCCTCGTACTCTTGTGTCTTCCACTTCTACCGCTAGGCGCAGTGTGTGAGTAAGCGAAGCGTCCGAACACCGAGCAAGCGGAATATCGTTTAATGTCCATCTTTGGCACTGTCCCCGAATCTCTTTTTTCACTCTTCTCGAACGCAACGTTATATGTCTCTCTTATTGGGTTGGCTCTTTTTCATTCCTTATCTTTTCCGATATACGAAACCGATATGTAGAACTGATATATGGTCATATCGGTTTCACATATCAGTTCTATATATCGGTTTTTTTGATTTTTATACGTGAGCTTATTTTCATTCACTTTGTGTTTTTTTCAGGGGACTCTTTTAGTGGACTCCCCTTCTGGACTGGCTTAGTCCACTGAATAGGT
>NZ_JBGONH010000101.1:0-4588 GCF_041439075.1 Vibrio sp. FF145 | reverse complement strand
GGTTAGGTATGCCTGAAACTTGCTGTATTGACTAAGAAACGCACGAAATGGGGCTACTCTGTCTCTAACTGAATTACGCAACAAAGCCGTTATTAAACTCACTTTTTGGTCTACTGACACGCCTTTTTACAGTAAATAAGTAAACAATATGAGTCAGCAATATATAAAAGTAGTTGAAATGCTTTGCCAAGAGCTCGGTCTAGAGGCAGCAAACACTGAAACGAATAATGTGACAAGCATTAAAGTAGGAGAGCAAGAGTGCCACATTACCGAACACCCAAGTGGACGTTTGATGATGTTAAGTAATTTAGGTGAACTCAACAAAAACAATGCTCAGGTTTTGCTTGAAATGAATATGTTTAGCCAAGATGAGAAAAAACCAGTTGTTGGCTTTGATAATAAAAGTAATAACCTCATTCTTTGGAATCATCAGCCTATCGTTCAAGCCGATCGGTACACGGTATATCAACAATTGGAATTGCTCAGCCAATACTATGAACAAATAACCTCTCTAGCTAACAATATAGAATCAAAATCTATCGACAAAGAATCACATTTTTACCCTACAACTTTTCGCGTTTAATTGTATTAACCTAATAAACTGCAGGGAGCTGAAATACTATTACAGCTAGCGGTCTGCTCTCAACTTGCTTCACACGCAAGTTGATTACAGTATTCCCTAGTCACATCGGGATGCTTGGTTCAGGAAGAGCTACTTGGTTTGAAGGCGAGGCAACAATTCTTGCTCCATTGGTACTACATCAAGAATTATTAACAAAGTATGTAAACAAAGACAACTAGCCCTTTGAGAGTGTGTCACTGAATCAGTTTCATCATCAACGTTTTGTTCAGGACTGATTTAGGAAATCCGAAAGGGACTTATCAGTACCAAGGAAGATGAATAAAGCTGCATGGAATAAAGATTACAGAGCCTCCGTTCTGTTTACATCAGATTAACAAAGTACATTCGTGCCCTTATTGAGACCATAAAAGGAATAGAATCACGCTTAAGAAGCGCGAATGCCGAAGAACTGCGTATTTTGGTAATTGCGATCTGACTGAACCTTACGTAATATATAAAAAATATCAACCAATAATAATATAAAAAACACCTGTTTAACCTATAATAACTATTAACATTTAATGAAAGGACTGTTTTTATGTCAGTACGCCAAATTGTAGATGAGGTTCTGATAGAGTTTTCTCGTCGAGTAGGCTTGCCTGAATTACATTTGACTGAAGACGAACTGGGGTTAGCTTTTGACGATAAGTTAAGAGTGCATTTAATTTTTCACTCTAAAATAGAAACACTTCAACTAGAAGTAGAGATTGTTGACCTACAAATTGTTAATTCTGATCTTTATCGTTCTTTTTTGTCATTCAACTATCACTGGTCTGAACATCAACTATTTTTTAGTCTAGATAATCACAGGCACAAGCTGTGTTTAAACAGGTTGCTTCGTGCCGAAAAACTCGACTATGAGCTGTTTGAGAGTGGACTTGCTGAACTGCTCACACAGAGCGAATCTTGGGAGTCCTTGTTGTCTGCTCATGTCGTAACAGAAGTTTCACCGTCTATGCTTCAGAGCTCAGACTTAAGAGTTTAGGTACCTTATGTCCAACGACATCAAACCAAAAATAAATGATATATATTTCAATAACTTAGAGAGCAAAGGACAACCTCCCCTCGCAACGCAAGGCACCTTTCTGGGGCGAACCGTTGTACAGACTAGTCCTGGAGAGCGAGAGGCGAATCGAGCCAACTCCAAACTGGAGTTAAGTGAGTTGTTGTCGATGCATGCGAATGTGGAAATTTATAACTCAATCTTAAGCTTCGAAAAAGACCCTCATTCTGTACAAGCCTTATTGAATAGAAAAATCCAAGTGATCAGTCAGTCTCAATAAAAACGACCATAAATCGAAATCGGCCCTAGTTTTGAGCCTTGTGTAACTATCCTCAACTTGTGCGTTGTAATGACACAGAGTTAAAGCGGTACTAATAGCTGTAGCACACAATACACGCTGTTTCAGATAGTGGACACTTGTGATAGTCAAATTTTTGCTTCCCGTTTTTTTGAGCCGTGAAGCTTAGGTAGCCAAAGATTCAGCACTACTTAGACGCCTATCTTTGTAGGGGAAAGGTAATCCTCATTGTTTACATGCGTTGCCGGAGGAGAATAACTCCATCTATAAAGCCGTTTAAAAAACTTCTTACTCTCATCACCTTCTAATATTGTTTAAAATCAATGCATACATAGATATAATGACGATTTATGCCATAACTAAAGCTGTTTTACGATAAATGCGACGTTGTTGTTTAATTCAGTTAAGAAAAAGAGTTATTTTAACACACTTCTATCGATTTGACCTTCAAACTTAAATTGCAGACACCACCTTAGTTGGTGGTATCTGCGTTAGTTATTATATGTTCAGAAAATCAACTATTAGACGCTCGCCTCTCATTTGCCCTACAACACCAGACTACATAAAAATTTGCGTTTTTATATTTATTTCTACTTCAAAACTTCCGCAATATCCGCTGTACCGTTTAAGTAAATAATTGGCACTCCAAGTTTTTGGGCTAGGGGCTCAGCATGCTGCTTGAATAACTCGTACTTATCATTTTTGGATAACAACGTTTCTCCTTTCCAATCGGCTAAATCTTGGTGAGAGGCTGTTGGGGCGCTGTCGTTGAGGAAAAACCCTGCTATTTCCACCTTCTCGGTTGCCTTCTGCCCCTCGTGGAGATTTACACCTCCAGACGTACAGATAAGAATTTCATTGCGCATCCCATAGGTTTTCTTCAGGACTTCACTTGGAGTGTTGGTATGCCTTTGATGTCGCGGTAATTCCTTTTTTGCTAGTAACCCTGTACGTTCATAGTCAGGCATTGCCTCATAGCGGGTCTTTGTAGCGTTCTTATCTGAGACGTTGACAAGATCTTCAGTCCGATCAAGAAGACCAATGTTGGTTTCCGACATCAGATCGTTTGGACTAGCGGCAATAACATTTTGTTCCGGAACTTTCAGAATTACACCAACGGAGCCATAAGTGAAAGTCTTGCTCTGGTTTACGATACTAGTGCATGCTACATCCCAGGAGGTTAGCGCACTTTCTGCATCAATACTAAAAACGCCCTTCCCTTCCATCAAGTGAGTTATTGGTGCGGTGTGGACAATAAACTGAAAATCTTGTTTTGACTGGTGCCCACGCACTCCCATTTCACCACTTACTACTGTAGGATCTGTAAAACCTCCACTATCCCACGAGCGCACAAAGTTTTCCTGAACTGCTGGGTTATCGGCTTTTTGGTGTAACGCTGCGGTCAGCTTTTTAGCATCTGAGGATGAAGCTCCTTGACCATGTAATGCTTTGATGAAACCTTCTTTCATCCGGCTTATCAAGCCCCCCTTGTTCTGTCTGATTACATGCATATCTCGAATTTCGAACTGTCGTCCGTCATCAAGAGTAAAACCTCCCTTCGCTTGTTCTTTGTTCATTGCTGTCATTGCTGTCATTGCTTCATCCATACTTATCGTGATAGCAGTTTTTTCTCCTGTGGTGGGTTGTTTCAGTGTAGGTCCTGTTGGCGCGATATCCTGCAGTAGTTTAGCTTTGTCAGGCTGAACCTTTAGTTCATATGGACTCTTGGTATGAGTTGAAGTGTTTGTGACATTAGTCGTTTGAACTGGATTCAATCCAATAGGCATGAATATTTATCCTTTTATAAGCTGTTGAGAATAAGGCATGGTTACTTCATTTATCGGTTCTGATACCGAACTAAATTGAGTTCTAAGAGTACTCATAAGCACAATGAAGTTGTTCATCGTGTTCTCAAAGTCGATTTCATCGCAATCAACTAAGCTAAGCTCATGAATGAGAAGCAGTTTATTTTGATGCGTCGCTAACCAACAACGTTTCATCGTATCCTGTTGTCCGTTCAGTACCATACTGCTGCGGAGTATATACAATTCATCCTTCATAGAAATATCCGTTATCTCACCATGAAGTAGAAGCTCCTGTCCATCTTCAGAGAGTTGGACCAGGAGGGAATGAGCCTCGTCTACCCGCATATGGCACCGACGGTCAATTAGAGTTAGCTGCTCGTTGATATTTCTCAGCCAGTATTTGACATTACTTTCTCTGTCCATTTTATCCTGTTCAATTTGTCATGGTTTTACCACTTAGATTAACGTGCAACAAAAAAACGGCAATCATATGTAGCCGTTATTTTTTATGTTTCTACGGGAACAGTTTCGATGGTCTCCGTAAAATGGTCGGAAATAGCATTTTCACCCTCAAATTACATCATCTTAATTATGTTTATCTAATTGAATTTTGTATACTTTTTTAAAGTTTTGGTAAATTATTATAATTTGCTTAGCCAGCCAAAAGCGAGACCCAATTCCATAGGCATTGGAACGTAAATGAGTTGGTTAAGTGGTAAGATTAGCTTTGTTTCGCAATTCAGTGGAACTAAATTAAGAATCTACGACCTGAGCAGCTACCACCACTCTCTCTCGTAGCCCTATGCCTAAACCTCGTTATAAAACAACCAACTGGAAGCAAAATACAATCAATAACTCAT
>NZ_JBGONH010000100.1:0-4685 GCF_041439075.1 Vibrio sp. FF145 | reverse complement strand
CCATCTGTAGGATCGTTCAACTGATCAGGAAAATGCTTAAATGATCAGTGTTAGCAACTTCAGCTGCTTTTTTAGGATCTAAATCCTAGCTTGCATCCTATTAAAAAGCTGTTTTTTGTGAATTTAACTCTCTAATACAACCTCATTTTCAATTAACCACCTATCTTTACTCACCACCACATTCGCGAGTTAAATACCTGATTGCCATGCATTTACAATACCAATCAATCCAACTTTTTGCCTTTCCTTATAACTTGTCCTAGATCATCAAAGGGTTCAATAACGCAACCTTTGGTTTTAAATATGTAAACCTTGATGCGGTTTAAGAAATTAAACCTCATTTGGCTATCTTTAGTGATCTTGTTCAAATTCCGCTCGTGATATAGGTCTAAACCTTACGATTTGTTGATGTTTTGAACGTTCACTTCAGGTTTACAGAAGTTTACCGCATCTTGTGGGAATACCACCAAAGGAGTAGATTTCAGTCATTGAGTTCAAAAATGTAAACCGAAATCATGAATGTAAAACAAGTTCGATTCACCGATGAAGACAGAGAATGCTTAAGCAATTACTTCCGCTTAGCAGACACTATCGCCGATTTGATTGGTCCTTACTGCGAAGTGGTTATCCATTCATTTGAAAGCTTAGAAAACTCAGTCGTGAAGATCGTCAATGGTCATCATACGGGTCGTGATATTGGGTCACCAATCACCGATTTAGGTTTACGCATGTGGAGCACATTCGAGAAAACTGGCGAAGTTTCTCCGAAAAGCTATTTCACCAACGCAGCAGATGGTTCCCTACTTAAATCGACCACCTGTGTGCTTGCTGGTCCGAAGCAAAAACCTATCGGCATGCTGTGTATCAACATGAACTTGTCTTTCCCATTCCCAGAAATCGTCAAAACACTGATGCCGCAGTGCAATGTGCCGCAAGCCATTGTCAGCGAGACATTCAGCAACAATGCAAACGACGTGATTCAACAAGCATTGAGTTCAGCCATTAACGAGGTTGACCAAGACGAGTCGGTTTCTTCCAAAGGTCGCAATAAAGCCATCATTCGTTGTTTATTTGATAACGGAGTATTTGAGCTAAAAGAGACGACTACACAAGTATCAGAGCAACTTGGGATCAGCCGACAGGCGGTTTACAAGTTTATCCGTGAATTTAAATCAGAATAAAACCAATAATTTAGGAGTTACATCGTGAAACAGATCATTGCCACTGAACAAGCACCTGCAGCTATCGGCCCTTACTCACAAGGTACGTCTTACGGCGACATGGTTTATACATCAGGTCAATTACCTCTCGTTCCAGAAACCATGCAGTTTGTTGAGGGCGGCATCAAAGAGCAGGCTCGTCAGTCTCTAGAAAACTTAAAAGCTGTATTAGAAGCGAGTAATGCAGGACTGGACACAGTGCTTAAGACAACCTGCTTCCTATCAGACATGGAGAACTTCGTTGCCTTTAATGAAGTGTATACCGAGGTGTTTGGGACTGAGAATGCACCTGCTCGCTCTTGTGTTGAAGCAGCACGACTACCAAAAGACGCACTGGTTGAAGTTGAAGCCATCGCATACAAAAAATAACCGATTTAGGTATTAATGGGTATCATAGGAGATTCTCATGAGCGTTTCATTTATCGCATTAAGCGTACTGTTCTTTGGGTTCTACGCACTGCTGTCGAACTTCAAAAAGCAAAAGAAAAGTTTTAACTTCCGCGTACTGAGTGCGCTTGCTGCTGGCTTGTTGTTCGGTGGCGCAATTCAACTTGTTTTCGGTGTCGGCAACGTTGCGACATCTGGCTTTGCTGAACTGATTTCCGTATTCGGTAAAGGCTACATCAAACTTCTACAAATGATCGTTATCCCACTGGTATTCGTGGCGATGATCTCTTCGATCATGAACGTCGAAGGCGGTGGTGCGCTATCTCGAATCGCACCAAAAATCATCGGTATTCTACTTTTCACTTGTGCAATCTCAGCAGCCGTTGGTATCGCAAGTATTTACCTATTTGGTATCGATGCAAACGCGCTAGTAAGCACTATCGGCACAAACAGTGCGATTGAAGCTCGCGGTGATTCACTGGTAGCAACACAAGATGCAATGGCGAGCAGCGGTCTGTCTGGAATGGCTCTGTCTATCATTCCAACCAACATCTTCGACATGCTAACGGGTTCTCAGCGTACTTCTACGCTATCAACTGTACTGTTCGGCATGTTCCTTGGTTACTGCATCCTTCAAGTGAAAAACCGTAAGCCAGAGAAAGTGCAAAACTTCGTTGATTTCATCAATTCTGCAAAAGAAGTGGTTCTTTCAATGGTTCGTGAAATCCTGAAGCTAACGCCTTACGGTGTATTCGCTCTGATGACCACGTTCATGATGACCAACGACCTGTTCGCACTTGCAGAGATGGGCCGCTTCCTTCTAGCAAGCTACGTAGCAATTGGCGTTATGTTCGGCATCCACTTCGTCATGGTGTCAATGTTCGGTCTTTCTCCTGCTAAGTTCATGAAGAAAATCTGGCCAGTACTCGTGTTCGGTTTCGGGTCTCGTTCAAGCATGGCAGCTATCCCACTAAACGTTGAAACACAAACTCAACGTCTAGGTGTAGACGAAGAAACAGCAAACATGTCAGCGACATTCGGTACTAGTATCGGTCAAAACGGTTGTGCCGGTATCTACCCAGCAATGCTAGCAATCATGGCGGCACAGGTCATGGGCATGCCTGTAGACTTGAGCTTTATCCTACAACTGATAGCTGTTATCGCGATTGCTTCATTCGGTATCGCAGGTGTTGGTGGCGGTGCAACGTTCGCAGCAGTAGCGGTACTGACCATCATGGGTCTAGACATCACAGTAGTCGCGATTCTAGTGTCTATCGAAGCGCTAATTGACATGGCTCGTACTGCGCTGAACATCTCAGGCTCTATGTTGTCTGGTGTTCTTACAGCGAAGAAGAATGGATCATTGAATACTGAACAGTACGACGCTGACGTTACAGCGACAGTATCAAAAGAAGCAGCAGTATAATTCTCAAACTTAATTAAGAGCACTCCACGTGAGTGCTCTTCTGTTTTTCCTGAGTTCAGGTTATTTAGGTAGTAAATATGAAAGTTGTTGTTATAGGCGGTAGCGCCGCGGGTATGAGTTTCGCAGCAAAGTACAAACGTAATCAACCATCAGACGAAGTCATCGTTTTAGATAAGCGTAGCTACATCTCTTTCGGAGCCTGTGGCCTACCTTACTTTGCAGGCGGCATGTTTGATGACACCGAACGGATGATCTCCCGTACACCAGATCAAGCCATAAAATCAGGCTTAGATGTACGTGTAGAAACAGAAATGGTGTCATTCGACCGCACTGAAAAACAAATTACAGTACGTCACCAAAATGAAGAAAGCGTCATCGATTACGATATGTTGGTCATTGCAACAGGTGCGCGACCAATCGTTCCATCATTCGGTGAGTTCAATCCAAAGCACGTATACACACTAACAAGCATGGAAGACGGATTGGCGGTTAAAGAAGCGCTAAAGGATAGTAACAAGCAGCGTGTGTGTGTTATAGGGGCAGGCTTTATCGGCCTGGAAGTATTCGATGCAGCGCACGGCTTAGACAAACACGTGACGATCATCGAACGTGAACAACAAATCATGAGCCGTCAGTTCAGCCCAGAAATCATTGAAGTAGTCGAAGGTGCGATTCGCGAATCAGGTGCAGAGCTAAAAACAGGGTGCAGCGTATCTGCAATTCGCGATGCGGAGCAAGGCGGTTACATCGTAGAAACCGATAACGGCAATATAGAAGCGGATGTCGTTATCTTATCACTCGGTTTCAAACCAAACACGGAAGCATTCGAATTACCAAAAGCTCAAAATGGCGCGTTGTTGGTGAATGAATATGGTGCCACTGAAGACGCTTACATCCATGCTGTAGGCGACTGTGCCGTTGTCCATCATATGGCACTAGGCAAACCCGTTTATGTTCCTCTAGCAACCACAGCCAACAAACAAGCACGCATGATGGCAGACAAGCTAGCCGGAAAAGATACCTACATGTCGGGCTTCTTGGGGTCGTCTTGTTTGAAAGTACTCGATTACGAATTGGCGTGTACCGGCGTATCTGAACTTCTGGCGAAAGAACACAGCTTGGACGTCAAAGTATCAACGATTTCAGATAAGAACCAAACCGATTACTACCCAGGCCAAGAAGACATCAAGGTGAAGTTGGTTTATCACCCAGAAACTAAGGTCCTTTTAGGTGGTGAAATCGTAGGTAAGAAAGGAGCCGTTGGCCGCATCAATGCACTGGCCGTAGCGATCACAGCCAAGATGACTACTCAACAACTAGGCTACATGGATTTCTGTTATGCCCCACCTTTTTCACGTACTTGGGATGCTTTAAACGTGGCGGGTAACGTCGCTAAATAAGCGAGCTGATTGTACAAATTCCAAAGAGTATTCATTGAGACATCAAAGCAGAGCGATTACGCTCTGCTTTTTTAATGCCTTAACTCTACGAACCTTATAACTAGATAATATAACGACTTATCTAGTGTTTTTGAGCTCTCTTTTAGCAAATTCAAGATGTAAAAAAGCCCGCTGATTTCTCAGCGGGCTTTTCAATGGTGGTGGAGGGATAGGGATTTGAACCCTAGAACCGCTATTAACGGTTGCCGGTTT
>NZ_JBGONH010000099.1:0-5528 GCF_041439075.1 Vibrio sp. FF145 | reverse complement strand
CCGATAGTACCAACGTTTACGTGCGGTTTCGTACGTTCAAATTTTTCTTTAGACACAATCGTGTTCCTTCCTAGTTATGATTCGCCACGTTCATTATTGAGCGAGACGCGCCAGAAATTGCTATTTTATGCGCCAACTCTCGTTAGCGCAATATTTGGACGCATTGTTCTTTCAAAAAATGAAAAAAATGCGTCCCTTTTGTTTAACCACGCTCTGCAATGATTGCATTAGCAACATTTTTTGGCACTTCAGCGTACTCACTAAACTCCATAGAGTAAGAAGCACGACCTTGTGTCGCAGAACGTAAATCAGTTGCGTAACCGAACATGACAGACAACGGAACTTGTGCACGAATTATCTTCAGGCCAGCTGTCCCCTCGTCCATACCTTCGATGATGCCGCGACGACGGTTAATATCGCCAACAACGTCACCCATCCAGTCTTCTGGAGTAGTTACTTCAACTTTCATCATAGGCTCAAGCAAAACTGGTTGCGCTTCTAGTGCACCCGTTCTGAAAGCCATAGAGGCAGCGATTGTAAACGCCATCTCACTTGAATCTACTTCATGGTAAGAACCATCATATAGTGTAGCTTTGATATCCAAAACTGGATAGCCCGCTAATACACCATTGTTCATTTGCTCTTCAACGCCTTTAGCGACAGAGGTAATGAACTCTTTTGGTACGATACCATTGGCAATTTCATCTACGAAGACAAAGCCTTCACCGGCTTCTGATGGTTCCAGTTTCAGCCACACGTGACCGTACTGTCCTTTACCACCATGTTCGCGGATAAATTTACCTTCAGCTTTCGCTGTACCACGAATGGTTTCACGATAAGCGACTTGCGGATTACCAACGTTGCAGTTCACACTGAATTCACGCTTCATGCGGTCAACGATGATATCTAAGTGCAGTTCACCCATACCAGAGATTAGTGTCTGGCCAGTCTCGTCATCCGTTTCAACACGGAACGATGGATCTTCTGCCGCTAGCTTACCTAACGCGATAGTCATTTTATCTTGATCAGCTTGAGAGCGAGGCTCTACAACGATCTGAATAACTGGATCTGGGAATTCCATACGTTCAAGAACAATTTTATGGTTCTGATCACATAGAGTTTCACCAGTAGTAACATCTTTAAGGCCGATAATGGCTGCGATGTCACCTGCTCGTACTTCTTTTACTTCTTCACGCTTGTTTGAGTGCATTTGAACAATGCGCCCTAAACGTTCACGTTGTTTCTTCACAGAGTTGTAAGCTGTTTTACCGCTTTCAACAACACCAGAGTAAACACGGATGAAAGTTAAAGTACCAACAAATGGGTCTGTTGCAATTTTAAATGCTAGCGCTGAGAACGGTTCTTTGTCGTCTGCATGACGCTCTGCTTCGTTCTCGTCTTCATCGATACCTTTAATTGCAGGTACATCGACAGGAGAAGGAAGGAAGTCAACAACTGCATCTAGAACAGCTTGTACACCTTTATTTTTGAATGCACTACCACATGTAGCAAGTACGATTTCATTATTAAGGGTACGAGTACGAAGACCTTGTTTGATTTCAGCTTCTGTTAGTTCACCTTCTTCAAGGTACTTATCCATCAGCTCTTCATTTGCTTCTGCAGCAGCTTCAACAAGTTCTGTACGATATTCTTCAGCCATTTCTTGCATGTCTGCAGGAATATCTTCGTACGTGAAAGTCATGCCTTGGTCAGCTTCGTTCCAGTTAATCGCCTTCATCTTGATAAGATCGACAACGCCTTGGAAGTTTTCTTCAGCACCAATGTTCAGTTGAATTGGAACAGGAGTTGCGCCTAGGCGATCCTTGATCTGTTCAACTACACGCAAGAAGTCTGCGCCTGTACGGTCCATTTTATTAACGAAAACCATACGTGGAACTTGGTACTTATCAGCTTGACGCCATACAGTCTCTGACTGAGGTTCAACACCAGATGAGCCACAGAACACAACAACTGCACCATCAAGTACACGCAGAGAACGTTCTACTTCGATTGTGAAGTCAACGTGCCCCGGAGTGTCGATGATATTAATACGGTGGTCAGAGTACTGAGCTTCCATACCACGCCAAAACGTAGTAGTTGCTGCTGAAGTGATCGTAATACCGCGCTCTTGCTCTTGCTCCATCCAATCCATGGTTGCTGCACCATCGTGAACTTCGCCGATTTTGTGAGAAAGACCGGTATAGAACAGAATACGTTCACTTGTGGTTGTTTTACCTGCATCTACGTGAGCAACGATACCGATATTACGGTATTGCTCAATAGGAGTTTTACGAGCCACGGTTGAATCCTCTTATTAGAGACTTAGGGACTATTGCTATGTCTAGATTATGCGCTAGAAGCGATACTTCGCTAAAAAGTGCTTGCCCTAGAAATAGCAATAGTTCCTAGCATAAGCATAGGAACTAAAGAAGTGCTGCAAGGAAACTTGCAGCACTAAAAAGGTATTACCAGCGGTAATGTGCGAACGCTTTGTTTGCGTCAGCCATACGGTGAACGTCTTCACGTTTCTTAACCGAAGTACCTTTGTTCTCAGACGCGTCTAGCATTTCAGCAGCTAGGCGTTGAGCCATAGATTTTTCACCACGCTTACGCGCAGCTTCAACTACCCAACGCATAGCAAGAGCGTTACGGCGAACCGGACGAACTTCTACAGGTACTTGGTAAGTTGAACCACCCACACGGCGAGATTTAACTTCTACCGCTGGACGAACATTTTCAAGAGCTTCTTCAAATACAGCTAAGTGATCTTTACCAGATTTCTCAGCCATAACTTCTAGTGCAGTGTAAACAATCTTCTCTGCAGTAGATTTTTTTCCGTCAACCATAAGGATGTTAACGAATTTTGCCAGCAGCTCAGATTTGAACTTAGGATCTGGAAGGATCTTACGCTGGCCTATTACGCGACGACGTGGCATGGAATTTCTCCGTTGTCTTCTTCAGGTTTTTTCCAAAACTTTTCAGAATAATAAATAAATAGTGTTTGGCCTTACTTAACGCTTTCTTTTAAAAAAAGACGCATTAAGACTTAGGACGTTTCACACCATACTTAGAACGACCTTTCTTACGGTCGTTAACGCCTGCACAGTCAAGTGCACCGCGAACAGTGTGGTAACGCACACCTGGTAAATCTTTAACACGACCACCACGGATAAGAACAACACTGTGTTCTTGAAGGTTATGACCTTCGCCGCCGATGTATGAAGTAACTTCAAAGCCGTTAGTTAGACGAACACGACATACTTTACGTAGTGCTGAGTTCGGTTTTTTTGGAGTAGTAGTATATACGCGAGTACATACACCACGTTTTTGTGGGCACGCTTCTAGTGCAGGCACGTTGCTTTTAACAACCTGCTTTACACGAGGAGTACGTACCAACTGGTTAATAGTTGCCATTAACTAGCTCCTGATTTACTTGAAAGTAAGCTTGATGAAAAATCTAGCCCTATTACACATAGTGTAAATAGGGACGCAAAATTCTATTCAGCAGTGGGATGTGTGTCAAGAAATATACAGATCTTTTTTAGCCGTCTAGAGCTCAGGATGGTCTTTATTTAACCACACTGATAAAATGCAGCTACCAAGTGACTGATTTGTCGTTCAAAACAGTCAGTTTTACGAATCCATCGAAGTCCACTTGATCCAGAGAGCTTGAAGCAAGTTGTTGTAGACCTCGACTATAAAGATCTGTTTTTAATACCGACACATGTTTAACGGTTGAGATTTGATTGAATAACTCATGATTTGGAAGGCAAACATACACCGCATCTTCAACCAAAAGGATGTGATCCTGTTGTTGCGAGTACGCCAATGCAAGCTTGAGTTTGTCTACTGATTTTACAATATGAAGCATAACGTTCCCTAGAAAGTCAGTATTTTTTTGCTCTGAGCTAACTTCTGCGTCAACTGATTCACTTCTAGCGCAGTCACATCGATCAGTAAGTTATCAGTCGAGAGACCAAACTGATTGAGGCTATGTTGACACACGTAAACCTGCTCGATGTCGTAGAGGTCCATAAGCTTGAATGCAGAAATATAGTCACGTGATAAGGATTCATCAGGCTGTTGCGCTTTGAGAAGCTGTGTAACGCCATCACCGACAAAGAATACGCTGATGTCTTCACTGTAAGCTGAAGCCGCTAACAATGCGTCTAGCCCTTCCCTACCTGCAGCCGTTGTATGAGGAAAGCTGTTAAATATAAATGCTAATGTGCTCAAAACTGGACAACCCTATCTTGCGTCAGAAGTGCTTCAGATAAACTCCCTAAGCCAGCTTGGGTAAACCCTGTCGCCAAGTTAGAGGCAATTAATTGATGTTGCGCCGCTTCTTCAGTGCTGATAACTCCACGCCTTAGCGCAGCAGCAACACATGTCTCTAGGCTAACATTGTGCTCGTCCGCCAGTTTTTGCCAAGCGGCAGCTAAGTCAAATTCATCATTAGCCGGCACAGTAATGCCAGAGCCATTACTGACGCCGTCTTGATAGAAGAACACACTGTGAAGTTTGTGGCCCTGTTTCAATAGAGCCACAGCAAACTGATAAGCACTTCTTGCGGATTGTGAGCCGTAAACGGGTCCATTAACTAAGAGTGTATAGCTTAACAACCCTCTTCATCCTCTGTTTTACGTTGTCGGATGTATAGGTATACGGTGTGCTTAGAGATATTCAATCGCTCAGCAACGCGGTTAATCGCGTCTTTGATGTCGAAAATACCTTTGTCGTATAGCTCCATCACGATTTGGCGATTTTTGGTGTTGTTCGATACAGATTTGTCTGCATTGATTTCTTCAATGGTGCGTTCAACCGTTTGGTCGACAAGTTCTTCAACGTCACTAGCAAAGTTAACAGATGACGCAGCTTCGTCCGCGTCTTGCGTAGGCATGAAAGATTGCAGAACTTGTGAGAATGGCGCATCTAAGTTCACGTTAATACACAATAAGCCAATCACTCGGTCTTCACCATTGCGGATAGCAACCGTGATCGACTTCATTAGTACCCCGCCTTTAGCGCGAGTAAAATATGAACGAGAGAAGTTACGCTTAGAACCTTCAATATCTTTCAACATCTTCAATGCAAGATCTGTGATTGGCGAACCAACCTGACGGCCTGTATTTTCACCATTGGCAATTTTAATCGCAGATGTATTGAGGTCTTCTAAAGAGTGTAAAACGATTTCACAAAACGGACCGATCAGACTCGCAATACCATCAACTACGGCCTCATAAGATCTTAAGATAATTTTATCGTGTTCACTGAATGGCATGACATGGACTGATTCCATTTCGAGTAACATGTCCGCATTGACTGTTTCTGTAGTAGTCACTTATTCCTTACCTTCGTGTGAAAAATCAACAAATTTATGTAAGTTTATCAGAAAATTTTAATTGCACACCTAGCTAACATTGCAACTAGTGATTTAGAACAAGTTTAAAAATCAAATACTCATATTCAAGTCATAAAAAAAGGTTCATCGCGGCTTTCCGGGGAAAGCCGCTTTTATCTTCAAGAAG
>NZ_JBGONH010000098.1:0-5567 GCF_041439075.1 Vibrio sp. FF145 | reverse complement strand
GATCTTATTCTTCGCGCTGAAAGATTAGAATGCGGGGTTCATGACACGCTTACAATTTGATGTGTATTTTTGCGTTGAATACAGCCGAACATATGTATGAGTCGACTGCTTTTACACCTTTGTACTTATGATGGTGAACTGATTTTCAACTCCTTTAGTAAAGGAAATGCAGCCTTGATGTGCTCTCCCGTGACAATGAATCCAACCAACTGGTTATCTTCATTGAAGCCTTTGGCGACAATGCCTTTAGGATCGAATCGAGTTTCCCAGCTCTGAGCTGTGTGAATATCGCGCCCTGCCAGCTGAATCGGGTAACTCGGTGTTTTCACCTTGGTGATCATATGAGGCAAGCTGAGCTTTGCATCGCCCACTTTGATCTCGCCTTTATCCTTAGTTAACTGCTTGGCCAACACGTTTGCCGATAAGATTGCTGGCTGCAAATAGGCCATCACGCGCCCTTCAATTTCAGCGCAATCACCAATCGCATACACATTGTTGGCGCTGGTTTTCAGGGTGTCATCGACCACAATGCCTCTGTTGACGTCTATTCCCGCTTGCGTGGCTAAAGCCGTATTTGGCCTTAACCCTGCTGCGGCAATCACTATATCTGCTCGTATTAATCGAGAGGCGGTAGTTTGTAGCCTAACTCCATCGTGGAGGTAAGTCGTTCGACAAATCGCAGAGTCGGTTTCGACGGTAACCCCTGCTTTTGCCAGCTCCCGTTCCAACTCAAGTGAAACGAAAGGCGGCACTAGGTTATTCAATAGATAACTTGCGGGTTCGATAATCGTGACATTTTTTCCCGCAGTTTGAAGGTCGAATGCAAGCTCGACCCCAATCAAGCCTCCACCGATCACAGTGATACGTTGAGCTTGATCGATCTGAGCTTTGTGTTTATCGAACTCTTCCAAGCTATTTAGCGTAATGGTCGCGCTGCGTTTAAGCCCTTCCGCTGGTGGTATGAAGGGCGTTGCGCCAGTCGCTAATACCAACTTCGAATAGTGGATGGTTTGCCCGTCAACATGAACACACTGCTGCTTGGTATCGATTCCACTGACTAAAGCCTTGGTTTTGATGACCACGTTGTACTGCTCAGCTAATTGCTGAGCGTTATTAACGGCTAACGCTTGTGGTGTTTGAGCCTGGCTGAATACGTGTGAAAGATTCGGCTTACTGTACTCAGCTCCTGCATCTGCCGTGATCATGGTAATCGCGACATCTTGGTCAATTTTACGTACCATCTTTATGGTTTGTAGGGCGGCGAAACCACCGCCCACAATCACAATGTTCGACATGCTACTTCTCCACAAACACTTCTTTACCTAAATGGCATTCAGGGCAAAGGAAATCATCAGGTACTTGCGCCCAAGGAGTTCCAGGCTCGACGCCTTGGTAGGGTTCGCCCAACTGTGGGTCGTACACCCATTCGCATACTGTGCAACGCCAGCAAGTGCAATCTGCACTGTGTATTGGCTTGTCTTGCGCTTCTTCTGGCTTCTGCTCTGTTGTGTCTTTGAGCTCGGCAGTGGTGTTTACCGGTGCTGGTGTGGCTTCAAGCGGTGTTACATTACGTGATACCTGTTTCGGTGTGCTCACTTCATCTGCTTCTACACGCCAAACCTCGGCCAGTGTCATGCCGTAATCGATACACTGGCGAAGCGCGTCTGTGTCTGGTTTCCAATGGATGTGTTGCGGAGCACTCACCTCGAAGTTGGCTTCATGTAAGCGAGCGTCGATACGTTTTACCGCGCCACCTGTCCAACCTGAAGAGCCAAATGCTGCGGCTCTTTTACCAGCAAAGCGAAGTCCGTGGATCTCTTCTAGTAGCGCTGCGATTTGCGGCATCATCACATTGTTCATGGTCGATGAACCGACTAGAACCCCTTTTGAACGGAAGATATTGGCAAGGATGTCATTCTTATCGTGCTTAGAGATATTAAAGACTTTGATTGCTGTTTCTGGGCTGCCTTTACGGATACCTTTTGCGATTGCGTCAGCCATCATGCGAGTGTTGTTCGACATGGTGTCATAGACAATGGTGATACGATCTTCTTTGTAGGCTTTAGACCACTCGTAGTATTGCTCAACAATTTGCGTCGCGTTGTCGCGCCAAATACAGCCATGAGAGGTTGCGATAACATCGATAGGCACACCTAAGCTCAATACTTCTTCTATCTTCGCTTTCACCAAAGGTGCGAAAGGTGTGAGGATGTTCGAGAAGTAACGCAGACATTGGTCATGAAGCTCGACTTGGTCTAGCTGATCGTTGAATAGGTTCTCATCACAGTAGTGCTGACCGAACGCATCGTTACTGAACAGGATCTCGTCACCAGTGAGGTATGTTGCCATTGAGTCTGGCCAGTGCAGCATTTTCATCTCAACAAAGATGAGTTGCTTACCGTTACCGACATCGAGCGTGTCGCCTGTTTTAACGGTTCGGAAGTTCCAATCAGGTTGATGGTGATGGCCAACAATAGAGTTAACGCCAGCTTTTGTGCAGTAGACGGGTGTGTTTGGAATTTTGGCTAATAGTGCTGAAAGGGCACCTGAGTGGTCTTCTTCAGCATGCTGACAAATGATGTAGTCGATCTCGTTGATGTCGATTTCCATCTCTAGGTTTGCAAGGAATTGTTCAGTAAAGCGATGATCAACGGTATCAACAAGCACCGTTTTCTCTTCACGAATCAGGTATGAGTTATAGCTGGTACCTTTGTTCATGTGGTATTCCTTACCATGGAAGTGTTCTGTTTCCCAATCGTGGACGCCAACCCAGTGAACATTTGATTTAACGTGAATAGTCATAATGATAATACCTTATTTAAATATCTAAGGTCATCATTGCACTAGTTGTGCCATGTTTTTAAGTTTCTGTTTTAAATGTGTTTATTTGGTCTTTGTGTTGTTTGGTGAGTCATTTTGACGCGCTGTGTTTTGTGGTCGAAATGAATCTTAAGGGTCTTTATGACTTTATGGATTTATAGCGGTTTGGCAAGAAAATTAATGATGTTTGCTCAGAAAGAGCAGGGTGAGGAACCTGTTTCAACAAAGGGGATTATAGCGTAACTCCTGCGCTTCGCGAATTAGAACACGTGGATTGATTAGGTATTGGTGGTCTAAAAAGCGACTGGAATGGCTAAAGCTGAGATAGAAAGGATGGATGCGAAATACAGACATGAAAAAGGCCAGACGAGTGTCTGGCCAAAACAAGGCAGTGTAATTTAACAGTCTGAAGTGCTGTTGAAACTATATTTTGTAAAACGAAAAAGCGTTTTAAAAATTAAAGCGTTGTAGCAGTTAAGCGTTGTAACTGTTTAACGTGTTATAGCTGTTGATTCATTTGTCATCTTAATTCGCGCGTTAAAGCGTCGTCACGATTTCATCAAGAGCTAGACGTGCTTTTGGTTTGCCGTGGTTATAGTCTTCGCCGTCTTTGTGGTAGCCGATTGCTAGCGCTACATCAACAACGTGACCGTCTAGTTCGTCAGCAAACTCTTCACCGATCATAGCGGCATCTACGCCTTCCATCGGTGTTGAAGCAATACCAAGACGAGCCAGTGTGTGCATTGTGTTACCTAGTGCGATGTACACCTGAGACTTAGTCCAGTTACCGTTGAAACCTGTTTCGTCTGTGTTCATTTCTGCGAATGCGTAAGCCCCTAAGAACTGCTCGTACATTTCAGCGGGTAGGTGACCAGAGCTTACTTCTGTGTCAGCACGCTTTGCGAATTTTTCTTTAGTGTACTTAGGATCGTGAGCAAACAGGATCGTATGTGACGCTTCTTTCGCATGCGGTTGGTTAAACTGGAACATGTTCTCGAAAGTATTGTGGAAGCGTTGTTTTGCTGCGTCACTCTCAATGATGATGAATTTCCAAGGCTGAGAGTTGATAGAAGAAGCTGACAAACGAAGTGCTTCTTTGATTACTTCCATGTCTTCCGCAGAGATGCGCTTTTCTGCATCGTATTTTTTAGCTGTGTAGCGAGTGTTTAGATCTGAAATGATTGGATGAGTCATGTTGAATCCTAATATCTATCAATATAAATGTTGTAGGGTTTTATGTTCGGTAACGTCAACAATAAACGGATAACGCATTTAGGCTATATCTCTATAGAAGTCGTTTCTAGAACAGTCAGCCTCTAAAAGGCTGAACGCTTAAATGGCTATCGAACATGCCCCAATAAATCGAGTATCTGCGGTAGCTCAAGTCGATGGGTGTAAGATAATAGAAGATTGGCTTGGGAAAAATAGCGAACACATCAAATCACTATGGTTAATAATGTCCATAATGATTTGATTAGTGTGATCTGGATGTGTGTTGGTTTTCGAAAATCAGCCAGTTAGTACGCTTTGATTCCATATTGGCGTAATAAAGAGGGAAGTACACTGTCGAGGTTTGGGATATCTTCAGGGTTAAGTTCAATCAAGCTAAAACCGTGCTCTTGGTAAACTTTCTTGGTCGCATTTCGTTTGTCTTCTTCTATAGGGCCTGAATCTGTTCCCCAGAACTGAATGTATACCTTGCCGCTTGGCAGGTAGAAATCGCTCATTACTTCTTTTGATATCGGGAGCGGACGTTCATAGGCATGAACCACTCCCGCCATATAAAGCCAGTTATCGATGATCAGCTCTCCCTTTGAACGTACATAATGTCCGTCTAAGGTTCGGTGTTTCGCCTCAAATTTCTGACGAAAGCTAGAAAACGAGACATCGGTGGAGTGGCTTTCAGCATCATGCCCTAGAAATTCGACAACAGACTGCTTCAAACGTTTATTGCGAACCAACGAATCGTGCCATACCACAAATAGGTTTTGAGTCGCTTTATCTTCCCTTTGCTCACCGCCTGCTTTTAAGCCTGTTGAGGTGACATGCCAACCATCCTCTTCACGTGTTATCCAACCAAGCTCGCTGAGCAACAGGTTAATTTTTTTTGCGCTAAGTTGAAAGGCACTGCCTAGTTGAGTTGCCGTTAGCGTTTTTCCAGAGAAAGAATCTAGGTCGATGAGTAGTTTTTCTGGCCAGACAATAAAGACACCAAACTTCTTGTGTTCGACATACTCCCCACCAAAGCTTTCGCCTCGTTCTGTGAGTACCCAACGCTCCTGTGAACGCACGATATAGCCAGCTGTTTTCAAATCACTGAATAGAGCCTTTGCTTCTATCCCTTTTTGTTTGGCTAGTACTGATGTGGAAATCTTGTCTGGCATAGTCTGTTTCTCAATTAGCAGTAGAACTGCTGATTAATGTTGAGGGGCTGTTGTATAGAATAGGGGAATACAATAACACAACTGTTGATACTAACTGCAGTTCACTGGTCTATGTTTTTAGTAGAAAGCCATGTCTGATTTTGATTGTTTGGAAGGTGGGGCTTTAGTTGCATCTAAACAGCTTGCACTAAATACCTTATCGCTTGGTAACCGGATAGTTAGGCGAGATCTGCAAAATATTTATGACGGTATAGAGTTTTTCCGCGTATCAAAAAGAAAAATAGCAGGCACAAAAAAGCCACATTTAAGTCAACACCTATCATTTAAGGTGTTTAGATCGCACAGTGTAGCGAGTCTTACTAA
>NZ_JBGONH010000097.1:0-6193 GCF_041439075.1 Vibrio sp. FF145 | reverse complement strand
CGCCGGGGGTCGCGGGTTCGAGTCCCGTCCACTCCGCCACTTATTAGAAAAGCCCCGCTAGAAATAGCGGGGCTTTTTTACATCTCAAGAAAAGTGTTTTGTTTTTGGGTTGTATGATACCAACCCGGGAAATTAACTGTTCAGGTTTATCCAATCTCTTCTGATCATCTCTGTGGTGCGACCTTTGAACTCAATAAATCCATTCCAAGTGCGACAAACCTTGGAAACAAAGTCGTTATGATTAGTGAGACTTTGATTCGCTAGATAATGTTGTCGCAACTAACTCCAAACTTGCTCTATAGGGTTGGGCTCTGGCTAGTAGGGGGGAAGCTTGATAGTAGTGACGTTATTAAATTCTCTCGCAATATCATCAGTATGCCAGCCTGCACCATCCATAATCACGACTGCATAACGTCCTTTTTTTGTAGCCTTAGATACCTGCTCTAAGTGATTTTTCATTATGTCCTTGTTGATCCAAGGAGCTACTATGGCTTCACCAATTCATACCGAACCAAACAAATAGCCGTATTAAAATTGCTGTTTTTTTACCACGAGAGGCCTGGTTCCACGAGTCGCCCAAAGACGTGTAGTTGTGTTCTGTTGACAAAACCTAGCTTCGTCTTGGATTTTCTGTGATTTTTTCGGTGTTTAGATCGAGAAGTTCTCCAAGAGAAGTCCATTTGGTCGAGGAGATAATAGACAGAATTCGGGTGGTAGTACTTATCAACGATTTTCACGATTTAGTCATTTATATCGCAGATACAAAAACGCCTAGCGTTTGCTAGGCGTTGATAAATAGTATTTCTAATACATCGACTAAAGTATTTGTTTAAGCACTCTATCGGCTTTCACACGAGTGATCTTACGAATCAACTTCTGAACTTCTACCGGGTAGCTCTCTACCTTATCTAACTGCTTATAAGTACAGATAAGCTGAGTGTGTTGAAGGATATTATCCACTTCAGCCTGAAACTTGTCTGTTAGGTGATGGTAGTTATCTTGGATAAAGATGCCGTTCTCTAGATCCAACTTCCATGCGCGAGGGTTTAGGTTATTACCTGTTAGTAGCATGTAGCGCTTATCTACCCAAATACCCTTTAGGTGGAAGCTATTAGAATCGTGTTGCCAAAGTCGAATTGATAGATTACGGCTAGCAATATGAGCCTCATTCGCTTTAGCGAAACGACGTAAGTTCAATTCGTAAAGGTATGGCAGACCACCAATCGTTTTAAACTCTTCTTCTGGCGAGATAAAGAAATCATTCGCTGTCTTATCGCCAACAACAATGCTGACCTTTACGCCACGCTTAAGCGCTTTCTTCACTTCTTTAGCTAGGCTAGGTGGGAAGTTGAAGTAAGGTGTGCAGATAAAGATTTCATCTTTAGCTTGAGCTACGAGTTGATTGATTCCCTGATTCAGACGGTTACGTCTTTTACCGATACCAACTAATGGTGTTACAGCAACTTGGTCTGCTGCAACCTCTTGAGCATCGAATTGATACTGAGACCTTGCTAATGATGCACGAAACTGACGAATCGCTGGTTTCAGTTCTTTGGTCGAAGGCTTGTTCTTATCAGCCAGGTCATAAACAGCGCTGTCCGCAACCATCTGTTCGTGTACGTAGGTAAACATTGAATCAGCAAGCGCTGCGTTGTTTAAAACATGGTAACGATCAAAGCGATAGCGGTCATGGTAATTCAGGTAGATATTGTTAAGGCTTGCACCGCTGTATATCACGCTGTCATCGACGATAAAGCCTTTTAAATGCAATACGCCAAAGACCTCTTTGCCGCGAACTGGAATGCCATAGACGGGTACAGAGTGCTGATATTTTTCTCCAAACTCTTTATACATTGCAGCATTACCTTCAGAAGACTCTGCGCCAATCAATCCACGCTGAGCTCGGTGCCAATCGACACAAACGCTCACGTCTAATTCTGGATTCTTTTGTTTTGCTTCATATAAGGCAGTTAGGATTTCACGGCCAGCCTCATCATCTTCAAGATATAAAGCGACTAAACTAATACGAGTCGTTGCGCGAGATATCTCATCAAGTAGACGAGTTCGAAACTCTTGCGCTGATAGTAGTACTTCAAACTTGTCAGGATTCTGCGCTATGGTTGGCAACTGTATGAATGGATTCCTACTGGCAATCATATTGACTGTTTTACCTTAAAAATATGCAAAATTGCGAACCTTTAATTTTACCAAAGGGATAGCATCAAATACTAGATAATCGAGGCATTCTCTAACAATTTTGCTGATAATGCATAGGAATGAGATCTTTTCCGCTATTCGAGTAGCGCTCGTATAAAACTCTTAAACCATTTGGCAGATCTTTAGGCTCTACTTGTACGAATTTGTGTCGCGCGTAAAAATTGGTGAGATGAGCGTACGCAAAGCAGTAATCGTCTTCCGTAAGTGTATGTTGCGCACAATAGTCCATAAGCTGGGAGCCTAATTGCTTACCGCGATGTTGTTTTGATATCGCCATTCCAGTAAGTAAGCGATTATTCTCTATTGTACGAAAGCGCACGACACCGCAAAGCTCGTTATCCAGTAATAACGAATAGATCAGTTCACTTTTATTGGCTTTTCCCGTTGGGTAATGTTCTTTATAGAAACGTTTAACTAAGGGAACCTTTACTGGGTCTAATTGGGTAATGATGACATTGTTCATTCAGTCACTGCGCCATTGGTTTATCTGCTGTAGAATGACTGCAGTGTAAGTTAATTGAATATCGCCATGCAATTCCATCTCAATGCTAGTTTAAAAAATGTTCATACTTTTTCGATAGAACAGACGTGTGATACGTTGGTTGAAGTCACCACTATCGAAGAATTAATTTCCGTTTACAGAGACCCTAAATGGTCAGCTTTACCTAAGTTAATACTGGGTAAAGGCAGTAATATGCTTTTTACTGAGCACTTCGCTGGTCTGGTCATAGTGAATAAATTATCCGGGATTGAGTTGACCGAGACGGACAGTCATCACCTACTGCATGTTAGTGGGGGGGAAGATTGGCCAAACTTAGTTGAATGGAGTGTGGATAAAGGGCTCGGTGGTCTAGAAAACCTAGCAATGATACCTGGCTGTTCAGGTTCGGCTCCGATTCAAAATATTGGTGCGTATGGTGTTGAGCTACAAGACGTATGCGAGTATGTCGATATCCTGTGTCTGGATACTTATACAGTTAAGCGATTGAGCAAAGAAGAGTGTCTCTTTGGTTACCGAGATTCTATTTTCAAGCACGCTCTCTACGATAAAGCGATTGTTGTTGCGATTGGTTTAACGTTGCCGAAAGAGTGGGAGCCATGCAATCACTATGGCCCGTTAAAAAGCCTAGCAGCCGATACGCTCTCTCCTCGTACTATATTTGATGAAGTATGCATTATCCGTTCAAGTAAGTTGCCAGACCCTAGAGTCCAAGGTAATGCGGGCAGCTTCTTCAAAAACCCTGTGATCACCAAAGATCATTTTGATCGCCTGTTCGCTCTATACCCAAACATTGTAGGCTATGAGAGCAATGACATGATCAAAGTCGCTGCAGGCTGGTTGATTGATCAATGCCAGTTCAAAGGCGTGACAGAAGGCGGCGCTCAAGTTCACCCAAACCAAGCATTAGTTATCATCAATTATGATAAGGCTTCTGCTGTGGATATCCTTAAGCTTGCAGAGCGAGTACGTCAGTCTGTCTTGAATAAATTCGATATTCGACTGGAACATGAAGTGCGTTTTATGGGACGAGACTGCGAGACAAACCTAGACAAGGCTTTGGAGTCATTGGCATGAGAGAACACAGTACCAAGCTTGCACTATTGAGATGTCTTGCTGACGGTGAGTTTCATTCAGGTGAAGATCTAGGTGAAACGATTGGTGTCTCACGAGCGGCTATCAGTAAGCACATTAAAGGTATTCAAGGGTGGGGTTTAGATATCTACCGAGTACAAGGCAAGGGCTATAAGTTAGCTAGCCGTTTAGATATGCTTCACGAAGACAAATTGTCTGTTGTTAGTCGAGATGCTTCTCTTGAACTGATTCCAATCATAGGTTCTACAAACCAACACCTATTAGAGCGTACTAACACCCTCGAATCGGGTTCTGTCTGTATTGCTGAATATCAAGCTGCGGGACGTGGACGTCGTGGACGAGAGTGGGTATCGCCATTCGGTGCAAACCTCTATCTTTCAATGTATTGGAGACTCGACGCAGGGATGGCTGCCGCGATGGGCTTGAGCCTTGTGGTTGGTGTAGCTGTTGTTGAAGCTTTGGAAGAGATGGGCGTAGAAGGTATAAAGCTCAAATGGCCGAACGACCTTTACCACAATGACAAGAAGCTTGCCGGTATCTTGGTAGAGCTGTCAGGACAGTCTGGTGGCGCTGCTCATATTGTGATTGGTTTAGGGCTAAACTTATCCATGGATCCAACAACATCAGGTATTGGCCAACCGTGGACTTCTCTTAAAGAAGTGTGTGATGGGAAGGTGCCCGATCGCAATCAGTTAGCGCAGGCTCTGATCAATGCCTGGGATAAGTCTCTTGTTGATTATGAGTTGAAAGGGATGTCGAATTTTGTAGAGCGTTGGAATCGCTTTGATAATTTCTTAGGTCGCAATGTTAGGTTGATCATTGGACCTAGAGAAATTGAAGGTGTTGTTCAAGGCATCGATGAACAAGGTGCTGTATTACTCAAAACTGAGAATGGTATCGAGAGCTATATCGGCGGAGAGATATCGCTAAGAAAAGGCGATTAATGTGTTACTATTTTCTTAGTAATACTTCTTCAACCATATGATCTGCGCCTTTACGTAGAATCAAGTGAGCCCTTTCTCGTGTAGGAAGGATATTTTGCTCTAGGTTCAAGCCATTAATTGAACTCCAGATACCTTCCGCTTTATCCAGTGCCGCTTGGTTCGATAATTTTGTGTAATGACTAAAGTAAGAGCCAGGTTTGGTAAACGCGCCATCGCGGAATTTCATAAAGCGATTGACGTACCACTCTTTGATTTGTTGGCTATCAGCGTCAACATAGAGAGAGAAATCAAGGAAGTCTGAAATAAACACGCGATGTGGCTCGTGTGGATCGTTCATGCCTGTTTGCAAGACATTAAGTCCTTCAATAATAAGCACATCTGGTAGGTCGACACACTTAACGTCATCAGTAATGTTGTACGTAAGATGCGAGTACACGGGAGCCGTGACATTTCTCTTGCATGCTTTTACATCCGAAACAAAGTTCACTAAACGCTTAATATCGTAAGACTCCGGAAAGCCCTTTTTACTCATCAATCCTTTTTCTTCTAACACCTCATTTGGGTATAAGAAGCCATCGGTTGTGACTAGCTCAACTTTTGGGTGGTTCTCCCAGCGAGAAAGTAGGGCTTTAAGCAGTCGTGCAGTTGTACTTTTGCCCACAGCGACACTTCCAGCAATACCGATGATAAAAGGTGGTGCTTTCTCGTTTTTATCCAGGAATTGATGGAGTACTGAGTTTCTATTCTGTCTGGCTGCCACATAGAGATTTAATAGGCGAGAGAGCGGCAGGTAGATCTCAACGGCTTCCTCCATTGTGAGCTTTTCATTGATGCCTTGAAGCTCTTTTAAGTCGCTCTCAGAAAGTGTCATCGGAACTAAATTCCTTAGCTCAGACCAACGTTCGCGGTCAAATGACATAAATGGGCTCATATAAACTCTATAGTGGATAACAAAACAAGTGCATGGAAAATACATCAAGCGATAGATAAATAAAATATCTTCCTGTACTAGATGTGGGTTAAAGGCAGAAACCTTGAGCTAAATAGCCGTATCTAGGAATTTCATAGGAGAATTTTTCACTTTTTTTCAATTTACTATTGCAAGGTGGAAAATCATTCAATAAAATGCGCCCCACTTGTGCCGACTTAGCTCAGTAGGTAGAGCAACTGACTTGTAATCAGTAGGTCACCAGTTCGATTCCGGTAGTCGGCACCACTTTCTCCCTTTCTTTAAGGTAAGCGAGAGAAAGCTCAAAATTTGGAGGGGTTCCCGAGTGGCCAAAGGGAGCAGACTGTAAATCTGCCGGCACTGCCTTCGATGGTTCGAATCCGTCTCCCTCCACCATATTCTAAAGGTTAAATAGCTCAAACAGAGTTACGTGTTGCGTGCATCGTATAATGGCTATTACCTCAGCCTTCCAAGCTGATGATGCGGGTT
>NZ_JBGONH010000096.1:0-6679 GCF_041439075.1 Vibrio sp. FF145 | reverse complement strand
CTTATTCTTCGCGCTGAAAGATTAGAATGCGGGGTTCATGACACGCTTACGGTGTAATCGAACCTGGCTCTGCGGTTAATGCGCTAATGTCTCAAGAAGATTGGTTACCTACACTCGCGGCTGCGGCCGGTAATGACTCTATCGTTGAAGACCTTAAAGAAGGTGTCTCTTTAAATAATAAAGATTGGCGTGTTCACCTAGATGGCTCGAACTTCATGCCATACTTTGAAGGAGAGGCAGAAAAATCACCTCGTGAAACTATTTTCTACTTCTCTGCAAACGGTGACTTCAATGCGCTTCGTTGGAACGATTGGAAAGCAAGCTTCGCGATGATGGAAGGCACGATGCAATCGGCTATTCGTCAAGCTCCTGCTTGGGCTTCAATTACAAACCTACGTATGGATCCGTTTGAAACCGCAGCGAAAGAATCTGGCATGTACACTCGTTGGATGGTAGACAACATGTGGTTATTCGTACCAATGTCTCAAGAAGTGATTAAGTTTATGGGCTCTCTAAACGATTACCCAATGCAACAAGGCCAAGGCTTCAGTGCCGCAGACATCAATTACAACACGCTAAAAATGCAAAAGCTAATTCAGCAGATGCAAGCACAAAACGCGAAATAGCGGAGCAAGGGTTAAACAGCGAAGCAACAGCTAGATAACCCGGCTACCGACCATTAAAGATAACTGACTAATTAAAGCCCCACTGGGGCTTTTTTTGTGAGGCATCAACAATCTTTTTTCTAAACCATGAATGCGCCATATCTGCATTACGACTCTTGTGCCACACCAGATATTCAGTACCAAGATCCGATTCAAACGGTAAAGGCGACAGCTTAAAATCATCCAGCAAGCCATACCTTTCAAGTATCGATTTCTGACTAATACAAAGCCAATCCGTCCCTCTTACCATATCAAGCATTTCAAATGGGCCAGGCGCCTTTCGTGCAACCTTTCTACTTTTCGCATACTTACTGGTTTTGGTTAACGGCGATTCTTTGGTATCCCACATACTATGAAGAACATGCTTCTCTTCAAGGTATTCTTCCAACGTAATCTCGTTCCCTAATCTAGGGTGGTTTTTATCGTAAGCAACCACCATAGGTTCGTTAGAGAGCTGAATACATTCCATTGCCGGATCGTTGATAGGCGTATGGACTATACACAAATCATATCGGTGTTGGCGAAGGTCTAGAACGATGTCTGCGGTATAGTAAGGGTCAATATGAAGACCGATATCTGGCGTTTCCGCATAGAGGATATCGGATACACGCTTCATCAATGAATAAGTTGCACCACTAATACAAGCGACATTAAACGACCTTTCAATTTTTGTTGGGTCGAACTTTCGCTTACTTGGAAAAGTTGATTCAAAGGCATCGTAGGCCTGTTTTATCTGAGGGTAGATGTCATAACAAAAACTGCTCGGTCTATAACCTTCCTTTGTTTTCACAAACAACGGATCATCATAGGTTTCTTTTAGTCGGTTAAGCGCCTTACTAATTGCGGGCTGAGTAACGCCAAAACGTTTCGCGGTATTCGAGATAGAGAGCTCTTCCATCATGACAACAAAATACGGGATCAGACTAAAATCAGTGTTTTTCATGTTCTATTTACCAAACTCGCGTACTAAATTAACTTTCATATCATTGAATTATACCGTATCAACCAAGCACTTCATTAGCGACCCTTTTATTTTGGGAAGTCACCTACGAATTATCATGCTAGAAAACGATGATTAACAAGAACACAAAAAGCCCACACTTGGCAGGCTCAGGTAACTCAAAGTCAGTGATGGCGTTTATTTGTTTTGTAACAGAGTAATCTCATCATTCACCCAGCCTAATAACTGCTTAGTCGCTTTAGATAAGACTTGGTTCTGCCTCACGATATAGCCAAGGCTGGTGCTAGAGAAATTGGTCAATGGCGTAACCTTTGAATTCAAATGCTGCTTGGTGGATATCGCAAACTCAGGAATGATGGCGACACCAAACCCAGCTTCTGCCCAGTCGATTTGAGCATCGACACTCCCTACTTCCATGACTCTGTGATCGGGTAGATTAAGGCTTGGTAAACCTTCATCAATGAAGTCACGAGTTCTCGTATCATGGCCAAGTAGAATCAATGTGAGCTCGGCATCAGCATCCCTGATATCACTTTTTGGCAAATTATCAGAGTCTTGAATATCAAACCCATCGCCTAACGCGCACCAAGAAAGCTCTTGCAGCTTTGTGAAATACAACGACTCATTGTGCTGTTCTTTTGCGATAACAAAGCCAATATCCGCCTGAGCGTTTTTGACTAAACTCGATGCCTGAGATGACGTGGTATTCAAGAGCGTAAGGTCAATGCCGGGATACTGTACTTTGAACTTCTGGAACGGACGAATCAACAAGAACCTGGAAATGATGTCACTCACGGCAATAGTTAATGTACCTATTTTGAGGTCATTAATGGCATTAAGATCGGCCTGACAAATCTGAAGTTCAAGCAACGTTCTTTGGCTTGTTTCCAATAACCTTTCGCCCGCCTGAGTCAATTGAAATGGACTTCGTTCTATCAACTTAATACGTGTGGTTTGCTCTAGTTGTTTTAGGTGCAAACTCACATTGGGCTGCGTCATGTGGAGTGCGTTGGCCGCTTTCCCAAAATGCTTGTATTCCGCTAGCGTCACAAACGTCTTCAACAAATTTATATCAAGCATCATATCTCTCCTGTGCTCCCTATATGATATATGAAAACCTTATCAAGATAATAAAGATAATTAATTTCTCTTATCCACTTTGTAGGCCTAACATGATTTCTCAATCAGTCAGGAGAAAAATTATGCCATCTATTGTTGTTGTAGGCGCAAACTGGGGCGACGAAGGCAAAGGCCGTATCGTTGATTTTTTAGCAGAGCAAGCTTCTGCTAGCATTCGCTTTCAAGGCGGAAACAATGCAGGCCATACCGTAGTAAACGACTTCGGTACATTCAAACTGCACCAACTACCGAGTGGTATTTTTAATCCTGATTGTACGGCGGTTCTTGGCCCTGGCATGGTGATCAGCCCTGCTGCGCTAACTGAAGAGATCGCAGACGTACAAGCGGCCGGCATCAAAGTTAAAATGGCGATTTCAGACCGCGCAACATTGTGTCTACCTTTACACGCGCTTGAAGATACTCTTGAAGAAGAGCGTTTAGGCGATGCTGCTTATGGCTCAACACGTCAAGGTATTGCACCTGCTTACGGCGACCGTGTAATGAAGAAAGGCATTCTAGTGGGTTGGCTAAATCAACCTGAGATTTTAGAGCAGCGCATTCAATTCCTGCTTGATTGGAAGATGCCTCAACTTAAAGCGCTATACCCACAATGTGACTTCTCTCAGACTGCTTCTGAAATGACAGAATGGCTACTTGAAGTGACTAAAGCTTGGCGCCCATTCATTTGCAACGTAACTGAGCCGCTTAAAGCACTGCAATCGCAAGACGCGAACCTACTGTTTGAAGCTCAGCTAGGCGCAGGTCGTGACCTTGTTTACGGTGAATACCCTTGGACGACATCTTCAAATGTAACCGCTGCATACGCGGGTATCGGTAGTGGCTTACCTGCCCTTCGCCCCGAGCGCGTTATTGCTGTGGCTAAATCGTTCAGCTCATCTGTAGGTACTGGTACGCTAGTGACTACAATGGAAGAGCAAGACAGCTTCCGCGAAAGCTCTAACGAATATGGCGCAACAACGGGTCGCCCACGTGATATGGGTTACTTTGATGCGGTAGCAACTCGCAACGGCGTTGACCTACAAGCCGCGACTGAAATAGCACTGACTAAGATTGACTGTCTGTCTGGTTTGTCTGAACTTAAGATTTGTACCGCTTACTCAGGAGAGCACACTGAGAACCCGATTTGGCCACAAACGGCTGAGCTAAAACCTGTTTATGAAGATATGGCAGGTTGGGATGAAGACATCACTGGCTGTCGCACGTTTGAAAGCCTTCCTCAAGCGGCACAAGATTACGTAACTCGCATCGAAGAGCTAATGGGTGTGCCAATTGTGATGGTGTCAGTAGGCCCTGAGCGTGAGCAAATGATCATTCGAGGCTAGAGCTCTACTCAAGTCTTTCAGCTAAAGCGGTTGTTTAGCTGAAAGACGACAGGCACAAAAAAGCCCACACTAGGTGGGCTTTTTTGCTTGTCGCTACTGGACTCGACTATCATACCTATCAAATTGATTAATATGAATATTACAAAAATAGAACTTGAAAGTGTTACCTCTGGTGTTACTTCAGAAAAAACTAACCTGAGTTACCGTTCAAGACAACTAAGTGGCTCATTAACTCCTCTGCCAAAGTGCAAACTCATAAAATCCTATGACTTCCCTGAACTTAAAAAATTGTACCAGTGATGGCGTTGAATTTGATTACTATGTCATTGAAATATAGACTTTTATTAATCCGTACTTCGGGAGTATACACTCGGTCTTACATGCTACTTTCGCGTCAGAAATCACAACCATAAATTACCTTGGTGAGTAATAAACACTAACAAACCCCGCAAACGATGATTGCTTAATTCAACACCCCTTGGTACTGTATATGCAAACAGTATCAAGGGATAAACTATGACTCCAGAAGAACGAAATGCTTGGCAACAAAGCCTCGCTCAAATCGCATTAGATATAAAGCTCAATACCTTACCCTTTGACATGCCATGGGGTCACTTTGAAAACTTATGCCAAAAGCTTATAGCTGAAGAATGTAATTTGAGCGGTCTTGAGGTAATTGATCCAATAATATATGGAAGAAGTGGTCAAAAACAGGAAGGCATTGACATTAAAGGGACTATACCTAACTCGAGTAAGTTTTTTATGATGCAGTGTAAACACTACACGTTAGTAACTGCCGGAAACATTACTAAATGGGTTGACGACTTCATAAAAGGTAAATTTTCCGACCAAACCTCTATGTATATATTAGCTACTACTTTTGATATCAGTTCAGATACAAAGCTTGTGGATTCGTGGCATGAGGCTCAACAAAAGCTTGATTCACTGGGGATCAGAAGTGAGATTTGGGATCAACCGTCCATTCTAGCCAAACTGAAAAATACGTTTAAAGTTACTAGTATGTTCTGGGGAGAAACTATTGCTTCAAGATACTGCCAACAAGATTTTTCAGAAAATGTCTATCCCTATTCGTATCCTGTAAAAAATACTAACAAGGGTAATAACATAATCTACATCCAAAATAATACGTGTCAGCTTGATCTAATTGTACCAACCGAAAAAGAAGGCATAAAAGCTGGTGGTATTTTTTCATTTGCAAGGAGAGATTTGCATGGCACCACATTTAGTATTGATGGAAAGGCATTGATCCCTCTATTACAAGTTAAGGCACATACCTCTTCTCTCCGTAACACTAACTACTTGTACAAAAGCGAAACTAAATACTATTTATCATTAGCCAACATTCGCTTAACTCTCGAGGATAACGAAGTAGATGATCTTGACTGGGTTCTAGAACAAGCCTTTTCTTACTACATAGGCAGTAGTAAGAAAATCGAAGCAAAATTTAAAACAAAACGATTTGAACGCTCTAGTACAGACTTTAAGATCAAACTCTGTGAAATAAAGCAAAGCTTATGGAATACCACCATTGACTACGCTTATGCTCATGACATCGCGAATGGTGATAGCTCTGACTTCATTTATGACTCGGCTCCTGGTTGTCTTAAAGTTTTTGTAGACAGAGACACTGAAAATCTAGATTACGGTTACCACCTAATCATGTATCCAAAATCTAGTGGTTCAATGCTCAATGATAATGTAATACTTGAATGGGAACCTTTGAGTGATATTGCTGGAAGCCCAGTAGAGATTGACCAAAGAAAAGCCTGGGATGCAGAATTTACCTATCATTGGTTGCACACCTACTTGTTCCCTAGGGTTTATGACTGGGCTAAAGATCAAAGCACAAAAGAAAACAACACAAATCTAATAAGACGGCTCTTCAAAAAAGAGAACGAAAGCCATATACCTCCCTTAGATTATTTTATTGCGAGCAACTATAAAGCGACTTCTAGAAATCTTGAGCGAAATGTTAGTTGCCTTAAAACCATGCAAAACTATACCGATAAACTTCAACAGCACTTTCATTGCTACCAACACCAAGCAAGAATCAAAAAAGAGTTAATTATCAATGTGGTCGACGCTTGTATTTTTCTCCTTAATGAAAATGCCGAGTTAAACTGTAACTACATTAGAGGGAATTTACGTTTGGGGGGAGAAACGACTCTGAAAGAACTCCTTCTCCTAAAAGAAGATAAGGAATCTCGAGTCTATTCTACCTCTACTATGCTTGATATGGCCTTGAGATCTTTAGGAAAGCTACTTGAACTAAAGCATGAATTGTCGCTATACGAGATAGACTCATTGACTGACTACCTTTCGCCAGTATCTGATAGGTACGAAGAAGACCGTATCTGTAAAACATATATTTAGTATAAATTGAAATGGGCTCACTAAAAGCCCATTTTCACATCAAACACTTAACCAATATTAATGGCCAAGAACCTACCCTTCGACTAGGCACGTCATAAACCTCGTATTCAAATCTTCCAGCATGACTAATATGATTAACTATCGTAAGCGTGTCATGAACCCCGCATTCTAATCTTTCAGCGCGAAGAATAAGATCA
>NZ_JBGONH010000095.1:0-6782 GCF_041439075.1 Vibrio sp. FF145 | reverse complement strand
TTTGATAATCGTGCCGGCGAATGCCAGGACGAAGATCAGAACAATCTCGACCGATGAAAGGGGCTTCAGATACCGTTTGAAGACACGACTCCATTTCCTCGGTGTAATTGTCCGCCTGTTCTTCACCAAAATTTAAGAAGGTATATTCGTAGATATCCCCAAAATCATCAGCTGCTTTTTGGGAGAGTTTATACATGCAATTGTGCCTTTCTCATTGCAGCCACATCTTTCAAGGACAACGAACTCTCACCACTTGCTTCCCCCTCATCCAAAGCTTTACGCAACAAGTTTTGCTGATTTTCTTGCTGCTCGAGTAAACGTAATGCGCTTCTCATTACTTCACTCGTAGAGCCATAACGACCTGTTGCGATCATTCTTTCGATAAAACAATCAAGAGATTCTCCGATTGTGACGCTTGTTGTTCTAGCCATAAAATCACCATGTGTTAATTATTAACACAACTAGTATACCTCTTCATTTTCTCTTTTTCGCTAATTGCTTATCACACCATGCCATGAGCTGTTCGGCTTTCAATGTTATTACCCCCAGAGCCAACATACCCAAGATGTAACCCCATCCCAAAACATGTCCCCAACTCGGTACGTTGTCACTCACCACAACGAAAACAGCACAAAATGATAATGCTGTAAAAATAACTCGAATAAACATAACAGCCTCTTTTTCATTGGTTCTCCCATCAAGCGTATCATGAGCTTTGAAGGTCCAAACTCTCATCCATGTACCAGGAAAACCGGCAACGCCGATTTTCTTGATACATGGGTGCGACAAGCGCAGCGCGTCAGCTCTGTAGCAAATGTTCACTGCAAACATTTGCTACTTCATCACACTGTCACGCTCTATCCCCCCATAAAATTCACTCAGCGCCCCTCTCTGTTTGCTCGCTACGCATTGCAAAATCGAGAGGAACACTTCGCAAATTTCGCGAAACTATTCGCGCTATGTAGAAATTAAAATTTCCACATAGCGCTAATATTTAAAAAGCTTTATGACAATTCACGCAACAAAATGAATGCAACATATATATGCAACTAAAAGTTATTGCCGAAGAATCGTGAAAGTGTCACTATGGTTTAAACCATAGCCCACTGCTGCTTATGCAGGAACCTGACCTAGATAACCTTTTGGTTTGGTCTGCGAGAATCAAATCTGCGCTTAGCCTGAGAGCTGAAAACTGATTTTGTCTCAGGGGAGTACGACCTAGTTATAATCGTATGCGGTGGCCAAATTGTTGAACCATCGATGCCTCTCAAAGTAGCGAAAACAATAACTCAACAACGCATTTCACTGGCGGATAGTGATCGGTTTTAGGTGTGAACAGTCAGCCCGTTTTTACGTTAAAAAACGAAGTGGCGAACGGCACTGCCGTCTAGATATTTTACGAAATTATCTAGCTAGTTCTTACGCAAACATCGAGAATTTATGAGCTTTGATCCCATCGCAGCGACCGAAGCTGCCAAGCAGACCCGCGCTTTACGCAAAGGAAAAAACTACAAAAAACGCACTTCAAAACTCGAACCTTTCCGTAATGAGATCGCAAAGATGTATACGAGTGGTGCGTCCTTAGAACTGATTGCTCTGCACCTCCAAACTCAGCACAAACAATATGCAGCTCGCAGTACCATTCTCCGCTATCTCCATTCCATTGGAGTGACACGTAATGGCTAGAGGACACTTTGCTAAATCAGAGAAACAAGCCGCGTCTGTTATTAAAGAAATGCAGGGCAAAGGCAATGTCATCGAATCTGTGGGAACGGCTAGGAATTATCAGCAAGCACTCAAAACTTGCTGTGATTATCTAAAAGAGTTCAAGCTTGGTTCTCTTAGAGACATCACACCAGACAAAGCCAACACCTATTTAGAATTGCGCTCTCACGAATGTTCACAAAAGACAATCGACATGGATCGTCAAGCGCTCCAAGCCATGATGGAACATGTGACACACCAACTTTCAGAAAAGACCAAACTCGATATCGTGTCATCTAAACGTGAAACGATTGAACAATCTCGGTCCTATACACCACAGCAAGTTAACGCGATCACTCAACACCAAACCGAGCACCACGCACTCTCAACAGAACTTTGTTATGCCGCTGGCCTACGCGCTCACGAGCTACACTCTTTGCGCCCTTCAGGTGAAGTGTCCCCAAGTCCAAGAGATGTGCATCAAGATAAATTCTCTCACCTCCCCAATGACACCCAAACCTATACCGTAGAAGGTAAAGGCGGTTTAATTCGTGAAGTGCAAATTCCCAATCATTTGGTTGAACGTTTAGAAGAACGTAGACTCGACAGCCCCCAACATATTGTTGATCGTGGCGTGAATTACGAATCGCACTACAATCTAGCCGGTGGCCATAAATTCTCTGATGCATTCAGCAAGGCAAGTTCTCGAGCTCTTGGCTACTCTAACGGAGCACACGGCCTACGTCACAGCTACGCACAAGACCGGTACGAACAACTCGCGAATCACTTTGAACGAATCGATGTCATGACCATCATATCTCAAGAACTTGGGCATTTTCGTCCTGATATTACCGAGGTGTATTTACGATGATTTGGGGATTGTTGACCGTAATCGTGATTGGCTTGCTCATACTCTTTGCCGCGCCCTATCTCAGCTTTTTAGCACCGGGCGACCACATTTGGCTTGTCGATACCACAATAAAAGAAGATCCAGTACTCCTAGCTATAGGTTCCGAGACCCTTTGGATTCAATGGCAATCATGGGTTTACATATTCTTGTTTAGCCTCATTACAGCGTTCATTTTAGGTTTAATTTACAACGGCATTCGCACATTCTCAGATGAATCGTTACTCGAAGCTAAGCAAGAATTAGCTAAAAAAACGAAAGAGCTCGAAAACATAAAGCGAGAATACCAAGCTCAAGTTGAGCAGGATGTCGTAAACAAACACGGCAAAGAAGCTAAACAACTCAACAAAAAAGAAAACGAGATCTACGCTATCAAACAACAAACAGAGAACAAGGAAGTGGCGTTACAAAATCAAATAAGAATAGCCAATCACGCACACCGTCGACAAAACCAACAGACACAGAGTAAGTTAGGTCAAAGAGATCGGCTGAGCGCAGAGAAGAAAATAATGGCAGAGTTCTTAGATGAGATAGACTGGAAGTTCACGGATGGAACCAAAATTACGTATAACGCTCTAGCAAGATTAGCAAAGAAACATAGAGGCCATTGATCAGATAACGACCCTAAAAAGGGCTGTTATCTGATAAGGCTTGTTTTAGTGCAACTTTTAAATCTTTCCTGACTGTTTCCAGTTGTAATAAGTTCTTCGGCTAATTCCAAGCTTTGACCAAGGTTCTTGTTGGTTTTCACTAGATTCACTAATAGGTCTACCACCGCCTTTTGAAGCTTTTCCGCCTTTCGCCCCTTTCTTTGCTTGGCTTTGACGGAACTTCTCAGGCGTAAACTCTCGATACGTCCAGTTAGCGATAGACTTCGCTATCGCTTTAACCTCAGAGACAGGAAGAGGCACTTTAAATTGAGCGTTAAGGGCTTCTACGTGATCGTAGACAGCCGAGTTCCAGTCACGCTTATAGTTGGGTGCCCAAAACTCTCTAATCGCCTTGTAGCTCCACTGACGAACTGAATCAAACAACTCACAATTACGACCAAGACCTGAGACTTCGCTACCACGTAACGGATGACCTTTTAAATCGAGATAGTCCGCCAGTTCATCTAGCGTGTATTCGTGCTCAGTCCAAAATTCATTTTGCCAATGTGGGTGCAGTGGGTTTTTAGTGAGTAGCCCTGCAAAACCACGATCTGCTTTTAGACGTTCTATCATTGCTGACTCAATCGCAGCAGCGTAGCGAATCGGTTCGCTATGTGCGATGTCAGACGTACAGAAAGGCACTTTCAAGCGATACGCAATGTGTGCGTGTGCGTTCTCTGGGTTCTTTGAAGTCCAGTATGGCGTTGGTAGATCGCTGTCGTACCACGCCAATACACCGCCTTGACGGTCAATATCAAAGATCAGATAAGTGACCAACTTCGGTTGGTTCACTTGCAGATACTTCTTCTTAATCGCTGTGTTTTTGGGGCGTATGTGAGTGACACCGAGTTCATCGGTGCAATACGGCTTATGAGGAAGTGTCTCGATTAGATCGAGTTGAAGTGCGTTTGATTGTTCAGCTTTCACACATAACTGCGCTTATGGCGGTTATGTGTGGATTGTGTTTGTCTGTTCATGTGTTAAAATTGCCTCAAGCATTTATGCTGAGCCCTGAACTCTTACTCTTCCGCCAAGTTGAATGTGAGATTAAGGGCTTTGTTTTATCTGGCGTTTATCTTACTCCGCAATACCTTGCTTCGCAATTTCCCCTTTAGAGCTTTTGCTATCAGGCACAAAAAAGGCCGCTATCGCGACCTTTCAAAAATCCTTGTTCTACCGAAACACTGTACTTCGCACAAAGTGACATTACGTTAAATGCGTTTGCTAAAAACACCTCATGTACATACAATGTAAATATGATTAATTTTAACTGGGATTCAGCCAAAGCTGAAATCAACATCAAAAAGCATAGTATTTCTTTTGAAGAAGCAATGTCTGTGTTTTATGACGAATACGCAATTCAGTTCTTTGATGAAAGCCATTCAGATATTGAAGATAGATTTTTGATGCTTGGGATGAGTAATAACTTAAATGTACTAATTGTTTGTCATTGTGAGCGAGATGATGGAAATACAATAAGAATCATCTCATCTCGAAAGGCCACAAAAAATGAGACCAAACACTACAAACGAGGACATTAGCATGAAAGATGAATATGATTTTTCAACGATGAAATCTCGCAGAAACCCTTATGCCACAAAGCTAAAAAAACCAGTGACGATGCGGCTGAGTGAAGATGTTATTGATTATTTCAAAGAGATGTCAGAGGATTCAGAGATCCCCTACCAAAGCTTAATAAATTTATACTTACGAGACTGTGTTAACAACCATCGTAAGCTAGATATGAGTTGGAAAAACTAAAAAAGGCAGCTTTCGAGCTGCCTTTTTCTACTTCGCACTAAGTGAACTTACGTTAAATATAATGACACAAGCATACTGTTATAATCCTATTTAGAATGACCACACATCAACTTCAAAGGAGTTATATTTGAGCAATGAAAGGTTTACCCGTACAGAGGAAGAACAGAAGGAAAGCAAAGAAATATACGACAAATTCCGAGAGGAACTTTCTAAACGACAACTCTTTAATAATGAAGGCTATGATAAGGCGGTTTTATCCCTATCAGCTTCTGGTCTAGCATTATCTTTAACCGCGATACGTTTCATCACACCACTAGAAAAATCTTCGTATTTGCTTCTTATACAGGCCTCATGGTTTTTATTTTTAATAACCGTAATATCATCAATAATAGCCTATCAGATCAGCAATAAAGCAATAAGTAAGCAACTAGAAATTGCTGAGAGATACTACATTCAAGCTTTAGTAAGCGCAGAAGCCGAAAGCAATCCATACTTAAAATTTAACTCATATCTCAATATAACCACTGGTATCTTTTTTTGCTTCGCAATAACATTTGTAGTTCTTTTTGTAAATCTAAATATCGAGAATCAAACAATGTCTAACAAAAAAACAATCCATAATGTCATAGTGACAGATAGCGCAGATATGTTAAGAATGCAAACTGCCCCGAGTGGAAAGCTAGCAACAGCAAGTGCTGACATACCATCAATGCAAATGGCTCCGGGTATAAAAACAACATCGACTGGTCAGTCTTCCGCAGGTAATGGAAAAGAAACTAGCAAGTCTTCAGAATCCAAAAGCGGGCAGTAATATTCCGATCGTGTTCAATGGCTTAACTTCATAAAACAAGAACGGCTCCCAATCGGGAGCCGTTCTTGTGTCTAAATCTGGGTTCGTACTAAGTGCCGTCACGTGAAATATTAACGTTTTGATACCTACACCACATTAACTGTATACGCCCCAATCACGAGAAACAAACCAGTTAGTCGGCCATGTAACAAATTCACTAGGACAAAACTCGTCGTTTAGAAATTCCATCCCTACTACTTGATCTGGCAGCAAAGATAGAACATGATTTTTCTGATCACTTTCATAATCCCATAAATGAAAACGATCATCTTTATTTTGTGCTCTTCGACTTGGTCCGAAATCCATCGGGGCACAAAGACGAGTTAATTGACGACCATCCTCTTTAGAGAAGAATGTAAGCTTAATCTTAGTTTTAGCGTGAATTGAATCAATAAATTGAGATCTCTGCATAAGTTACTCCTTATATGCAACTTGAAACCCAATATAACATGCACATGACTCTTCATCATGCATATTCAAGAATAAAAACATTTTTACATTCATAGGGTATCGAACCACATCGAGAAGGGTGTTTATTATTCCTATTATGTTAAACGGGCGAGTTAGCTATCAAAAACAGCCCTCAGAGCCTATCAAACGCTCCTGGTTACGATTTAGGACACCTGATCAAGGCGATATGCTTCCATAACGCTTTGAAAGTTTGTGACGATTTGAGAGTGATTTACATAGCAAAATCTAGCAAGTTCATTTGAAACAAAAAACGCCCTCTAAAGGGCGTTTTTTGCATTTATAGTTCGAGCTAATTTTAAAGATGCAACATAGGGTTCATCTGCTGATGTAAAATACGGATGACAAAGATATCAAAATCTCGAACTCGATAAAAAATAGCGTGCTTTTGATAATCGTGCCGGCGAATGCCAGGACGAAGATCAGAACAATCTCGACCGAT
>NZ_JBGONH010000094.1:0-7089 GCF_041439075.1 Vibrio sp. FF145 | reverse complement strand
TCTTCTTGAAGATAAAAGCGGCTTTCCCCGGAAAGCCGCGATGAACCTTTTTTTTAGCAATGTTCCGCATCTTTCTTATCTTAGCGGGGCCGGCATTGTAAGAAGCTAAAGTGAAGTAGATTTGATTGTCAGGCGATATCGCTGGATCGTCAAAATATCGGTCTTTGATAAAGCGCATATATTTCACACCAGCATGGATGTTGTTATCCACCTTATGTATGTTTTTTATATTGACGTTTTTGTCTTTGGCGGTACTTGGCAACACCTGCATTACACCGATGGCGCCTCGGTGAGAAACCCTGCTTTGATCAAGTCCAGACTCTTGGAAACCTTGAGCTGACATCATCAAAGGGTCGAATTCGTATTCATTCGAATATTTTTCAAAGACATCTGCCAGTTTTGCCACTCGGTCTACTTTATTTGGGTTGAGTGCTCGTCCTAACCAACGAGTGTTGTCGATGTATTTATTATAGATAACGTTCCCAAGTAGAGTTCCTGTTCGTGCGGTCTTTACGTATTTGTTGATCTCTTTCTTTAGCTGAGGGCTGTCTTTTCTCAGTGCCCAAGCAATTTGACCATTTTCACGCAGCGGCAACTCAGTGTGTACCTGAATGTTTTCCATAACATCGAGCCAGAGCTTAGCTTTGTGGCTATCTAGAACTGTACCTTGTATATAACCCTGATTAACCAGTTCTATCAGCTCGTAGTCTTGCAATGATTCTTCGATAAAGTGGACATGCAGTGGTGGTAAACCTAGTGCGTTAAGCTCTTTGTTGACTCTTTGAACACTCTCGAAGTAACTTGAGCTAGCTCGGATCCAGACCTCTTGACCACTCAATTGCTTGATTTCGGTGATAGGGGCAGAATTTTTTCCGGTGATAATCAGTTCTTTCCCATCTTTGATCATTGGATCGGAAAAATCGATGACACTTAACCGCTTGTCGGTGATCGTTAGGTTGGCGACAGCGACATCACCGTAACCAGATTCTAACGAGGGGAGTAGATCATCTCGTTGCACGGGGATGATTTGAACGTTGAGATAGGGGTGCTTCTTACGAAGACTTTTCTCAAAGTGGTAGAGCATTTCTGCCACAATACCTTTTGGCTTGCCATCTTCTATGTAGTAAAAGCCCAGATCAGCCGAAACCAATACTCTCACTGTTCCTTTTGTTTTGAGTACATCTAAGTCTCCCATGTAAGGTTGATTGCTCAATGGGGACAGTTCTAATGCGTTGGAAAGTTGGCTAAATAACCCGATCCAGATAAATAATAACATCCTGCTCACATCCACACTCCATGTTGATGTTTTGTTAAAAGTTATCTATTGAAGATACTGCTTATGTTGCCATTCATCAAGTTTACCAGACGAAGTTCAAAAAAAATCGCGCTAACAAATTAGCGCGATTTTGAAGTGATTGTTTTAGTTAACGACGAGTGTGATTCGCTGACTAAGGCAGTGGATTGAGCTCGATTAACTTTTCTGTTCGTAACACTGCGTCTTCTAAGCCTAGTTGTTCATAAGCTTCTAATTGAATGTCTAAAGACTTACGTGCAGCAATGGTGTCAGGGTAAGTCTTCTGCAACTCTTGTGTTCTGTTTATAGCTGCAATCCAAGCTTCACGACGCAGGTAGAAATCAGCGGTTGCTAAGTCATACTCCGCGAGGCGGTTTTTCAGTGCGAACATGCGTTTTTGTGCATCTTCAGCGTATGGGCTTGCTGGGAAACGTTCTAACAGTCGTTTGAAATCAGCAAATGCAAGTTTCACAGGTTCTGGGTCTCGGTCGCTACGATCGATATTAAAAATATCATGCATGAAGTTTCGGTCTTGTGCCATATGCGTTAAACCGCGCATGTAAAGAACCCAATCCTGTTTTTCATGAGTAGGGTTTAAGCGTAGGAATCGCGAAATAGTCGCAAGGCCAAGCGCCAAGTCATCATTTTTGTAGTAAGCGTAAATCAGATCCAGTTGTACTTGTTCAGAATAGGCGCCGAATGGGTAACGTGAGTCTAAGGCTTCTAGCTTTTCGATTGCAGAAAGCCAGCTACCACTCTGCAGTGATTCTTGGGCGTCAGAGTAAAGAACCGATGGCGGTACATCCGGTACTATTTCTTCACTACTTGAACAACCAACTAAGAGTGATACGGCTAATAGACCCGTTAAAGTAAGGTGTTTCATGTCAGGCGTCGATTCCTTGAATTAAATATTTCGTAAGCTTCCGTTACTTTCTAACCAGTAACAGATACAATGATGCAATTATTCTATTTTATCCATACTAATGGGTATTAGTCTCACGGTTTTTAAAAAAGTTCGATATGGCTCAGCAGATAACATTAACAGACACAGTAAAAAGCAGCCAGTTAGGTCAACGTTTAGACCAAGCTGTCGCTGAACTATTTACCGATTTTTCTCGCTCTCGTATTAAAGAGTGGCTTCTTGACGGCAAAATCCAAGTGGATGGCGAAGTTATCACTAAACCGCGCACCATAGTTTTGGGCGGTGAAGCGATCATCTTACAAGCAGAGCTTGCGGATGAAGAGCGCTGGGAAGCACAAGATATTCCGTTAGACATTGTCTATGAAGATGATGATTTATTGGTTATCAATAAACCTCGCGATCTGGTTGTACACCCAGGTGCAGGTACGCCGGATGGAACCATACTAAACGCATTGCTTTTCCATTACCCTCAGATTGCTGAAGTACCTCGTGCGGGTATTGTGCACCGTCTTGATAAAGACACAACTGGCCTTATGGTTGTGGCTAAAACGGTTCCAGCTCAAACTCGCCTTGTACGAGCTCTTGCTAAACGTCGTATTACTCGTGAATATGAAGCAATTGCTATTGGTAAAATGACAGCGGGTGGTGTGGTTGAGAAAGGCATTAGCCGTCATGCAACTAAGCGTACGTTAATGGACGTTAATGAACTGGGTAAGCCTGCGGTAACTCACTACCGTGTTGCTGAGCACTTCCGCGAACATACTCGTATTCGTCTGCGCCTAGAAACGGGTCGTACTCACCAAATCCGTGTTCACATGTCATACCTTCAGCACCCGTTGTTAGGTGATATTGCGTACGGTGGTCGTGCACGTATTCCAAAAGGTGCATCTGAAGAGCTAACGACAATGATTCGTTCTTTTGATCGCCAAGCGCTACACGCGGTTATGCTGAAGTTTGTTCACCCGATTACTGGTGAAGAAGTAGAGTTCCACGCACCTGTGCCAAATGACATGGTTGTGATGGCTGAAGCGTTGCGTGTTGATGCTCGCGAAAACATAGAAGACGACATTTAATCGTGTCAATGATCATCCCTGACTGGAATGCACCAAAAAACGTGAAAGCATTTGCTTCGACTCGTTTTGATGGTTGTTCTACAGGTGCCTATCAAGGGTTAAACCTTGGTATGCACGTTGGGGATGATGCTTTACTTGTTGAAAGCAATCGAACATGGCTAAAGCAACAATCTAATATGCCCACGGCTCCGGTATGGCTAAATCAAACTCACTCAACGGATGTCGTTACAGTTTTAGAACCTGTGGCGAATGTGCTTGATGCGGATGGTGCATTTACCACTGCAAAGGGTGTTGTGTGTTCTGCGATGACAGCCGATTGCTTACCGGTCATCCTTACCGATACCAAAGGCACTCAAGTTGCTGCCGTTCATGCGGGTTGGCGTGGTCTTGCTGGTGGCATTCTTGAAAATGCCGTCGCAAAGTTTTCAAACCTAGATTCCGAGAACCAGATAATTGCTTGGCTTGGTCCTGCAATTGGTAAAGGTGCATTTGAGGTTGGCAACGATGTGTTGGACGCTTTTGTTCGTTTTGACCCTCAAGCGAAATTAGCATTTAAAGCTAAATCTGAACCTGGCAAGTGGTTAGCAAACATGTCTCAACTTGCGACTCAACGATTAATGAAAGTTGGCGTGACTTCGGTGACAGACTCGAATCTATGTACATACGCAGATTCAGATGCTTTCTATTCTTATCGTCGTGATGGTATTACTGGGCGTCAGGCGACATTTATTTGGTTAGAGTAATCTCTGACTAGCATAACCACTCATCCAGTTCATTTATATTTTCATATCAGCTCTATTCTTCATCCTTATCCCTTGAAAATCTGCGTTACCGTATCCATCTTCTAACCATAAGATAAACATATCTAAGAGTAGGAAGGTTGGCATGCGTCTCGATCGATTCACTAGTAAATTCCAAATTGCGATATCTGATGCTCAGTCGCTCGCATTAGGTCGTGATCACCAATATATAGAACCTGTACACCTAATGGTGTCTTTGCTTAATCAAGATGGCAGTGCGATTCGTCCATTGCTCACCATGTTGAATATTGATGTTGTTCAATTGCGTTCTAAATTAAGCGAAATATTAGACCGAGTCCCAAAAGTAAGCGGTATCGGTGGTGATGTTCAGCTCTCTAACGCAATGGGAACGCTATTCAACCTATGTGACAAGGTCGCGCAAAAGCGTCAAGACAGTTACATATCTTCAGAAGTATTCCTACTCGCTGCAATAGAAGACAAAGGACCTCTAGGTAACTTACTTAAAGAGTTAGGCCTTACTGAGCGAAAACTATCTCAAGCTATCGAGCAAGTTCGTGGTGGTCAAAAGGTTGATGACCCGAATGCGGAAGATAGACGCCAAGCTTTAGAGAAGTTCACCATTGATCTGACCGAGCGAGCAGAGCAAGGCAAGCTAGATCCTGTGATTGGTCGTGATGATGAAATTCGTCGCACGATTCAAGTCCTTCAACGTCGTACTAAGAACAACCCTGTCATTATCGGTCAACCCGGTGTAGGTAAAACTGCGATTGTCGAAGGTTTGGCTCAGCGTATTATCAATAATGAAGTGCCTGAAGGCTTAAGAGGCCGACGAGTGCTTTCATTAGACATGGGCTCATTAGTTGCGGGTGCTAAATATCGTGGTGAATTCGAAGAGCGTCTAAAATCAGTGCTTAATGAATTATCGAAAGAAGAAGGCAATGTCATTCTCTTTATCGATGAAATTCATACTATGGTCGGCGCAGGTAAAGGCGAAGGCTCTATGGATGCGGGTAACATGCTGAAACCAGCATTAGCTCGTGGTGAACTGCATTGTGTCGGCGCAACAACGCTCGATGAATACCGACAATATATAGAGAAAGACCCGGCTTTGGAGCGTCGATTCCAAAAAGTGATCGTGGATGAACCCACCGTTGAAGACACGGTAGCGATTCTTCGTGGTTTGAAAGAGCGCTATGAACTCCACCATCATGTAGAAATTACCGATCCTGCTATCGTAGCGGCGGCAACGCTATCTCACCGATATGTTTCAGATCGTCAGTTACCAGATAAGGCGATTGATCTCATTGATGAAGCGGCTTCGAGTATTCGAATGCAGATAGATTCAAAGCCCGAGTCATTGGATAAGTTAGAGCGCAAAATCATTCAATTGAAGATCGAACAGCAAGCTCTGACGAATGAAAATGATGAGGCCAGTGAAAAGAGGCTTCGTACGTTACAAAGCGAACTTTCTGAGAAAGAACGCGATTTCGCAGAGCTTGAAGAAGTTTGGAACGCTGAAAAAGCGGCGCTGTCTGGTACGCAACATATTAAATCAGAGCTAGAACAAGCTCGAATGGATATGGATTTTGCACGACGCGCTGGTGACCTTAACCGTATGTCTGAATTGCAATATGGTCGAATCCCAGAATTGGAGAAGCAGTTAGATCTCGCGACTCAAGCTGAAATGCAAGAAATGACCTTATTACGTAATAAGGTGACCGACGCTGAGATCGCCGATGTCCTTTCAAAGCAAACCGGTATTCCTGTTTCTAAAATGCTAGAAGCAGAAAAGGAGAAGCTTCTGAAAATGGAAGGTGTTCTGCATAAGCGGGTTATCGGTCAAGCGGAAGCGGTCGAAGTGGTATCGAATGCGATTCGTCGTAGCCGTGCTGGTTTGTCTGATCCGAATAAGCCGATTGGTTCGTTCTTGTTCTTAGGGCCAACAGGTGTCGGTAAAACGGAACTGTGTAAAACATTAGCTAACTTTATGTTCGATAGTGAAGATGCGATGGTTCGTATCGATATGTCTGAGTTTATGGAAAAACACTCTGTTGCTCGTTTAGTTGGTGCGCCCCCTGGTTATGTGGGTTATGAAGAAGGTGGGTACTTAACCGAAGCTGTTCGTCGAAAACCTTATTCTGTCATTCTGCTTGATGAGGTAGAGAAAGCTCACCCAGATGTTTTCAATATTCTATTGCAGGTTTTGGATGATGGACGATTAACTGACGGACAAGGTCGCACCGTCGATTTTAGAAATACCGTGGTAATCATGACATCGAACCTAGGTTCAACTCGTATTCAAGAGAACTTCAATACATTGGATTACCAAGGCATTAAAAATGAGGTTATGGAAGTTGTGGGTAAACATTTCCGACCTGAGTTTTTGAATCGAGTTGATGAAAGTGTCGTGTTCCATCCATTAGGCCAAGAGCACATCGAGTCAATTGCCGCTATTCAGCTTGATCATTTGAAAATGCGAATGGAAGACAATGGTTATGAACTCGAAGTTTCAGAAAAAGCGCTCAAGCTAATCTCTCAAGTTGGTTTTGACCCTGTATATGGTGCAAGGCCTCTTAAAAGAGCAATTCAACAAACTGTTGAGAACCCGTTAGCGAAAGCGATACTGGCTGGAAAAATAAATCCAGAGAAGAAAGTACAGCTATTGGTGAATAACGACCGAATTATTGCTCACCAATAATCAAACTATGAATAATAGGTACGATTAGCCGAAATTAAGGCTTAATCGTACCTATTTTGAACGCTTTGTGTGAATAGTGTCCGAACGATCGCCTGTGGCGGTTTTTTTCCGTTTTTGGTCTTGTGCAAAGGGGGATTCTCTCTATAATGCGCCTCCGTTGCTAGGGATAACCAAGCGGTTTGAACTAAGTAACGAGACGACATTAAGCATTTAAGATGCTTTGAAAAATTAGCTGGAAAAAGTGTTTGACACTGGAACCTAATTCGCTAGAATGGCCGTCCACTTCGAGAGGCTCCTTACTTAAAAGGAACGCTCAACAAGTGAAGCTCTTTAACAATTTA
>NZ_JBGONH010000093.1:0-7206 GCF_041439075.1 Vibrio sp. FF145 | reverse complement strand
GCATGCAGGGTGGTGTGGGGGCTGGAGGGTAAATACCTCCGGCTACCCGATTATGTTTATATTTCAAACCACTGATATGGTGCTGCTAAGCCCATAACTAGTTCATGCCCTCTATTAGAAGGGACTATACGTTTAGATACATCATGCTCTAACTTAAACGAACCAAAGCACAATACTTTCTTACCGGGCGTAATGAAGCGATGACTTAAGCCAAATTTTAAGCGAGCGATCGGGTAAATATTATTCCCTTTGCCTTGAAGCTTTGGGGAAAGCTCTGCCGACGAGAAACGCCTAGTTGGGCTACTAAAATTAACTTTATTAACCTGACCTATAACTGCGGCTTTAACTGTACCACTAGCAAGTACCTTTTGGTGTAATTCATCATAGTGCTTAACATCAAAGAAGAATTCATCCCATCTTAATTTTTCTTTATCCACCATAACGAAAATCAACTGACGCATCGTTGGGTTCTTACGCCCATATTCGTAAAGGTCAAATAAGCCATTAAGACTATTTACATAAGGTAACTTTCTACCACGAGTTTTATAGGTTCGTTTTACAGTGTCATGATTATGATTTTTTAAAAAATCATTTTCCTTACCTTTCATTCTCACTTGGTCATTATCATCCATCAAATGGATACGAAAAACCCGGCTACCATTAGCAAGAGCAGTATGAACTTCATTGGTCGAACCTGCTGCATCAATCACTTGTTTGCCTTTTGTAGCAAATGAACAAGTCACTGAATGATCTTCATATTTCGCCAACCTGAAATAAGCTGGAACTTGTGTTGTTTTTGACTTACCTACCCTTTGACTAGCTGAAACATACGCAAGCTCCGCTTCACAGCCTTTTCCACCACAAAATATTGGATCAGGTCTTCCAAAAGGTAAGTAATTTAGAATTGTTACTTGGTTTCGATTTGAATCATAACCAAATGGAATCTTCACTCCACTCACAGAACTCTCCTATAAACATAACCGTTCTTAGACAGAAAAAAAACTGCCATTTATGCGAAAATAAATGGCAGGCTTTATACGTTAGTTACGCTTGTGAATTGCTAGCTTATGCCGCTTCGAATGCGAGGGCCTTCTTCTCTACCTGACGGAAGACCAGCGTTAATACACCATTCACGGCTAGGTAGAATGCGCCAGCAATGCCGAACACGGTGAGTGTGTCGTAGGTTTGGCCGTTGATACGCTGAGCGTAGCCCATCAAATCCATGATGGTGATGGTGCTTGCCAGTGATGTACCTTTGAAGACTAGAATCACTTCGTTCGAGTAAGCTGGAACGGCGCGACGTAGTGCGTATGGCAGTAACACTTTAAGCGTCGCAATTTTGTCCATGCCTAATGCACGACATGCTTCCCACTGCCCTGCTGGAATCGCGTTGAATGCGCCTCTGAACAGTAGCGTGCTGTATGCCGCGGTGTTCAATGCTAGTGCTAACATTGCGCAGAACCAAGGTTGGCTAAGCCATGCCCATAGGAAGCTTTCATGAATCCAATCGAATTGACCCGGGCCGTAATACACCAAGAAGATCTGAACCAACAATGGTGTGCCGGTAAACAGAGTAATGATGCCACGTGTTAACCAGTGAATCGCCGGTATTCTTAGGATTAGCGTTACCGTCATCAGCAATGACAAGATACAACCAACAAGCAATGAAGCACCTGTGAGTTGAAGACTGGTCACTAAGCCTTCAAGCATTTGAGAGAGGTATTGTTGATTCATGCCATTGCCCCTTTGTTACCCAAACCTTGAATAGAGAACTTACCATCAATCACTTTTACCAATCTTTGTGTGATTAAAGTGATGACCAAATAGATTGCTGCTGCTGTCGCGTACCAAGTAAATGCTTCGTGCGTTGCTGCTGATGTTAATTGCGCTTGTTTCAATAGATCGGTTACGCCAATCAATGAAACCAGTGCTGTGTCTTTCAATAACACTAACCATTGGTTGGTTAACCCTGGTAGAGCGTGTCTTACTGCTTGTGGCAATACGACTCTGAAGAAAGCACGAGATTGTGAAATACCAAGCGCACTTGCTGCTTCTCTCTGCCCTTTGCTTACTGCTTTCAACGCACCACGAATAGTTTGCGAAGCGTAAGAAGCAAAAATAAGTGACAGTGCAACAACACCAGATAAGAACGGGCTCACTTCTATGAATTCGCCAGTGATCATGAACAGAACTTGTGTCGAACCAAAGTAGATAAACAGTACGACCAGAATTTCTGGTAAACCACGAACAATCGTCACAAATGCAGTCGTTGGCCATTTGATTGCAATACGACGAGACATCTCACCACTTGCAAACAACACTGCTAGAACCAATCCAACCAATAGGCTTACGAACGCAAGCTGAACTGTCATCCAGCTTGCTTCGACGAGCCCTAAAGAGTAACCCGTTAATTCCATAAATTACTTACCGAAGTACTTGTTAAAGATCTTGTCGTATTCGCCGTTCGCTTTCACTGCTGCAAGTGCAACGTTAAGCTGGTCTACAAGTTCTTGGTTACTCTTGTTTACTGCGATACCAAAGCCGTTACCGAAGTACTCTTGGTTTGTTACTTGGTCGCCAACATACGTTAGGTTGTCTTGCTTTTTGAACCATTCAGCTACTACCGCTGTGTCACCAAATACTGAATCGATACGACCGTTTTTCATGTCGATGAATGCATCTTGGTAGCTTGAGTAAGGTACCGCTGTTACGCCAGCCATTTGCTCAAGTAGGAAGCTTTGATGAGTTGAACCGTTTTGAACGCCAACACGCTTACCTTCTAGTGCTGCTTGGTCTGCTACTTTACCTTCAATAGAGATGAATGCTGCCGAGTTGTCGTAGTAAGCGTTAGAGAAGTTTACTTGTTTAAGACGCGCTTCAGTGATGTCCATTGCCGAAATAGCGGCATCGTAACGTTTGAATTTAAGCGCTGGGATCAAGCTATCGAACGCTTGGTTGTGAAAAGTACAAGTTGCTTTCATCTCTTCACAAAGTGCGTTTGCTAGGTCTACGTCAAAACCTTGGATTTGGTTGTTCTCGTCCATGTATTCGAATGGTGCGTAAGTCGCTTCCATTGCGAATTTGATTTCGTCTTGTGCCGATGCATTAACAGCCATGCCTGCAGAAGAAAGGCCGATAAGTGAAGCTAGTAGAATCTTTTTCATTTTGTTACTCCGAATCTGTGTGATTTTGACCTGTGGCCATTTTTATAATTTGATTGTTTTAATCGATGTTGTGTTTAGCTAAATCTAGTGAGTCAACTTAGGTTTAATGCGTAAGATACTCGGCAAACTCGGGTGTCTGCGGGTTAACGAATGAATCGCTGGTGCCGTGTTCAACGATGTACCCTTTTTCTAGATACAGAACGTGGCTAGCAATCTTCTTCGCGAAATCAACTTCATGTGTCACAACCACTTGAGTAATGCCCGTTCCACTCAACTCTTTAATAATGCTCACAACTTGATTGGTGATCTCAGGATCAAGCGCCGCTGTTGGTTCATCAAACAACAACACATCCGGTTTCATCATCAGCGCACGTGCAATCGCAACACGCTGTTGTTGACCACCAGACAGTTGAAGTGGCCAAGCGTCTGCTTTGTCGGCAAGTTGAAGTGTCTTTAGTATTTCTTGAGCTTGCTTGATGGCTTCTTGCTTATCTAAACCCGTCACTTTGGTGGGAGCTTCAATTAAGTTTTCCATCACCGTCATATGTGGCCACAAGTTGTATTGTTGGAACACCATGCCAACTTTACGACGAAGTTTAAGCCCCTGCTTTTCTTGGATCTGGCTTGAAAAATCGAATTGCTCGTTCGCAATGTCTAATTCGCCGTTGTCCGCGATTTCTAACAGGTTCAATACACGCAGTAATGAACTCTTGCCCGCGCCGCTTGGGCCAAGCAATACCAAGGTTTCGCCACTTTCACAGTCAAAGCTGATGTCATGAAGAACTTGGGTATTACCGTATGATTTGTTGATGCTCTTTACTTGAATACTCATGCCACAATACTGCATTAATTGTCATTTGTTGGTTATTCTATTCAATTCGAGGTTTTATGCAAGAAAAATGTATAAAAAACTATTTTGTTGAATTTTTGTAACGAAAGTTGCGCAGAAAACAGTCGCTATAACTGGTCTTACAACCAAAAGTCACAAGTTGCTGATAAGCTTGAAATCGAGGGAAAAGCAAACGTTTCTCTTCCAATTAAAAAATCAGTACAAGATCTAAGAACCTGTAGCTTCCATTCGCTATTGGCTTACGCTCACATGCATAAAAATTAGAATCAAATAGCTCGTTTGATCTTTATTTCAAGCCTCACTAAATGCTTAATGTTCCTTTTGAACAGTATCGATTTCCTCACTTGCTAAGCATCAAAGTCCGAAAATTGAGTGTCCTAGGAAGCATCAGTCAGCGATGCGTGCTTTAATGGTTTCTCTTGTAAGCAACAAACATTTACGAACGACTAGCACTTGATTCGTGACAAGTACGTACAAACAACAAGCCATCTACTCTTAAAGCGACAACACATTAAGGCAGTCATATGCAAAACGATGTCTCTTCTACGCGTGACTCTACTCAGCGAACGGCTCAACGATCTACTCAAAAAGCGCCACAACCCAAACCTGAGAAGAAAAGCCTCAGTATTTTATTTGAGCTCAGCAAATTTATTCAGCCCTATAAAGGCCGTGTGATTGCAGCGCTGATCGCTTTGATCTTCACGGCGAGCTTAACCCTTTCGGTCGGACACGGTATTCGCCTTCTTATCGACCAAGGCTTCAGCCAACAATCGTTATCAGATTTAGGCAGTGCGATTCAATTCATCATGGTTGTAGTCGTGCTGATCTCGATTGGCACCTTCTTTCGCTTCTATTTGGTCTCTTCTGTTGGTGAGCGAGTAAGTGCGGATATACGCCTGTCGGTTTTCAATCACGTGGTGACGCTTCACCCGAGTTACTTTGAAACCAATGGCAGTGGCGACATCATGTCGCGCATCACAACCGACACAACCCTGCTCCAAAGCATTATTGGTTCGTCGTTTTCTATGGCGATGCGAAGTGCATTAATGTGTATTGGCGCAATCATCATGCTGTTCGCGACCAACATTAAGCTAACGCTGATCGTGTTGGCCTCTGTGCCGTTTATCCTGATTCCGATTTTGGTATACGGTCGACGAGTGAGAGCCCTCTCTCGCCAAAGTCAGGATTCGATGTCTGATGTGGGCTCTTATGCCGGCGAAGCGATTGAGCACATTAAGACTGTGCAAAGCTACAGCCGAGAAGCACAAGAGAAAGCGTCATTTGCGATTGAAGTGGAAAAAGCATATGAAATTGGACGTCAGCGAGTAAAGCAACGCGCGATTCTTATCTCTGGTGTGATTGTTATCGTGTTCAGTGCGATTGCAGGCATGCTTTGGGTTGGTGGCAGCGATGTCATCAACGGCACGATGTCGGCGGGTGACTTAGCGGCGTTTGTCTTCTATGCGATCATGGTCGCTTCATCACTAGGTACGATTTCTGAAGTGATAGGTGAACTGCAACGTGCGGCAGGTGCGACAGAACGATTAATTGAAATTCTACAAGTTGAAAGCCATATTGTTGCGCCTGTAGAAAACCCAACATCACTCGATAACGTGACACCAGAAGTCGCTTTTGATGATGTGACCTTCTGTTACCCATCAAGACCCGACCAGCCCGCAACAAGCAACCTCACGCTAACGGCCCATGAAGGTAAAGTGTTGGCATTGGTTGGCCCGTCTGGCGCAGGTAAAACCACCCTATTTGAACTGCTGCAACGTTTCTACGACCCACAAATAGGCAAAGTAACGTTAGGCGGTGTTGAACTGAATCAGTTTGATCCGAACGAGCTAAGAAAGCAGATGGCATTAGTCCCTCAGCAACCCGCTCTGTTCAGCAACGATGTGTTCCATAACATTCGATACGGGAACCCAGAAGCAACGGACGAGCAAGTTATCGAAGCGGCGAAAAAAGCGCACGCGCACGAGTTCATTCAGAACTTACCTGAAGGCTATCACAGCTTTCTTGGTGAACGTGGCGTTAGATTGTCTGGCGGGCAGCGTCAGCGTATTGCCATCGCTCGTGCCATCCTAAAAGATCCGAATATTCTCTTGTTGGACGAAGCAACCAGTGCGCTAGACAGTGAAAGTGAGCATCACGTTCAACAAGCTTTAGAAGAGTTAATGCGTGGCAGAACGACCATCATTATCGCCCATCGATTATCAACAATTAAACACGCCGACCAGATTGCGGTGCTAGATAAAGGGCAGCTAGTAGACATTGGCGACCACCAGTCTCTCATCAATAGCTGCGAATTGTACCAACGCTTAGTTGAACTTCAATTCAAACACCTTAGTGCGTAATCATTGAGTGTATGTGCGTAAGTCGTTTGTTTAGTGAGACACTAATCAATAAGTAACGGAAAGTTAAGTCTCTGACATTGTGTGGTTTCAAGCTTCAAAAACTTAAATCACACGTGTTGCAGTTTTGTTAATTTAGCGGTAGTGTTTTTATTCCAATAACAACTTATCCCGATGAAGGATAAGCCGATAACATTAATTACCCAGATAACATTAACTACACAGATAACAATAAGAGAGTTCGCATGGAAGCACTATTATCTGACTACCCGGTAGTAACAGAAATCCCTGTCGCTTGGGGAGAAATGGACGCACTCAATCACGTTAACAACGCCGTATATTTTCGCTATTTCGAAACCGCTCGCTTAGATTTCTTTAAGCACGTTGAGCTGATGGAAGAGATGGCGATTACCAAAGTTGGCCCTGTTCTTGGTGACACTTACTGTAAGTATTTCCGCCCAGTCACGTATCCAGATACCTTAATGATTGGCTCTCGTGTCACTGATATTCAAGATGACCGATTCACCATGGAATACGCGATTGTCAGTAAAACTCAGCAGAAACTGACGACCATAGGCACCGCGACTATCGTGATGTTTGATTTTGCTTCAAACCAAAAAGCTCTGCTCTCGCTGCGCTTAACCAACGAAATTGAAAAGATGAACACGTTGAAAAGCCCATGCTTCAAACAAGAAGCCGTGACGGAATAACGTATTCGCTGATTCAAAATGCTCAGATACAAAAAGGCCACTCGATTGAGTTAATGCCGTTCGGATAAGTATTATTGCTTGAACCTGAACGGATATTTGGCTGGGACAAAGAGGACTGAACGTGG
>NZ_JBGONH010000092.1:0-7317 GCF_041439075.1 Vibrio sp. FF145 | reverse complement strand
TTAGTAAGACTCGCTACACTGTGCGATCTAAACACCTTAAATGATAGGTGTTGGCCTAATGGCTGCTTTTTCATCAATAAAATGCCAACCCATATCAGATCGGGTCACACATTCAGTTACTTCTCTTTAGGCTTTTTACGCTTATCCGTAACTTCCCACTTACCGTCGATGTACAAAGCGGTCCAACCTGAAGGTTTACCGTCCACTTCGGTACGAACGTAGTTTTCTTTTGTCTTACGACTAAAACGAACGACTGTCGGCTTGCCATCAGGATCAGCAACCGGTGCTGATGCCAGATACTGGAATTTAGGTGAAATACGGTCTTTAAAACGAACCAGCTCTTCCACTAATGGTGCACGTGTTTCACGTGATTTAGGGAAATTACTCGCGGCCATAAACAGACCAGAAGCCCCGTCACGAAGTACGAAGTATGCATCTGAATTTTCACATGGGAGTTCAGGGAAATGCACTGGGTCTTCTTTCGGTGGCGCTACTTCACCATTTTTCAGAATCTTCCGAGTGTTCTTACAATCTTCACTCGTACAGTCCATGTATTTACCGAAACGACCATTCTTCAAAACCATGTCAGAACTACATTTGTCACACTCAACAAGCGGACCATCATAGCCTTTCACTTTGAATTCGCCGTGTTCAACCACATAACCTTCACAGTTAGGGTTGTTACCACACACGTGCATTTTACGCTTATCATCGATCAGATAAGCATCCATTGCCGTTTCACAAATCGGACAACGCTTTTTCGCTCGAAGTGCTGCGGTTTCAACGTCTTCTTCAAGAACGTTGATAATACCGTCTTCATCACCAAGGTTAATGGTTGTCTTACAGCGCTCTTTTGGTGGAAGTGCATAACCAGAACAACCTAGGAATACGCCAGTCGAAGCTGTACGAATACCCATTTTACGGCTACAAGTTGGACACTCAATATCGGTTTCAACGATATGATTTGGCTTCATGCCACCAGCGTCTTCATCTAAATCGGCTTTTTCCAAATCGCCTGTAAAGTCTTCGAAGAAGTTATCTAGCACGCCTTTCCAGCTTGCTTCGCCTTCTGCAATTTGGTCTAACTTCTGCTCCATACGAGCCGTAAAGTCATAGTTCATTAGATCATTGAAACTGCCATCTAGACGGTCAGTAACAATTTCACCCATCTTCTCAGCATAGAAACGACGCTGTTCAACTTTTACATAACCACGGTCTTGAATCGTAGAGATGATTGATGCATACGTTGAAGGACGACCAATACCACGCTTCTCAAGCTCTTTAACTAGCGCCGCTTCAGTAAAACGGGCTGGCGGCTTAGTGAAATGCTGTTTAGGGTCTAATGCGATTAGGTCTAGCTTTTCACCAACCTGTACAGCAGGAAGAATCGTATCTTCATTTTTACCCATTGGACGTTGAACGCGAGTCCAACCATCAAATTTAAGAATACGACCTTTCGCTTTTAACGTGTACTCATCCGCTTTAACGCTTACCGTCGTTGAATCGTACTGCGCAGGTGTCATTTGACATGCAACAAATTGATTCCAAATCAGCGAGTAAAGCTTGTGTGCGTCTGCGTCTACGCCGTTTAGGTCTTCAGACTTAACATCGACACTTGAAGGACGAATCGCTTCGTGAGCCTCTTGTGCGCCCTCTTTGCTGCCGTATACAAGCGCCTTCGGTGGAAGGTATTGTGCGCCAAACTCAGAACCAATGTATTCACGAGCGGCTTCTACAGCTTCTGAACTCAAGTTGGTTGAGTCAGTACGCATATAAGTGATGTAACCCGCTTCATACAAACGTTGAGCCAACATCATGGTTTTCTTTACGCCGTAACCAAGACGTGTGCTCGCCGCTTGTTGCAGAGTCGACGTGATGTAAGGTGCAGACGGCTTACTCTTAGTTGGGCGATCTTCACGTTTACATACTTCGTATTGCGCTTTTTCTAAAACGCTTACTGCAGCTTGTGTTTGCGCTTCATTATCAGGTTTAAACGCAACACCGTCTTTTTGAGCGACTTGCAGTCTGAAATCTGTTTTCTCTGCCGTTTTGGTATCAGCATGCACATCCCAGAACTCTTCAGGGATAAAAGCGTTGATCTCGCGCTCACGTTCAACCAGTAGTTTTACAGCTACAGATTGAACACGGCCAGCGGATAGGCCTCGTGCTACTTTTTTCCAAAGCAGTGGTGACACCATAAAGCCAACAACACGGTCCATAAAACGTCGTGCTTGTTGTGCGTTTACGCCGTCGATATTTAGCTCGCCTGGAGTTTCGAAAGCTTGCTGAATAGCATTTTTAGTGATTTCGTTAAAAACCACTCGTTTGTATCGCGTTTCATCACCACCGATGATCTCACGAAGGTGCCATGCGATAGCTTCTCCTTCGCGGTCCAAATCGGTTGCGAGATAAACATGGTCTGCGTTCTCAGCCAGTTTTTGCAATTCAGCAACGACTTTTTCTTTGCCCGGTAAGATTTGGTAATTCGCTTCCCACTCTTGATAAGGGTTGATACCCATCTTTTTAATAAGCGCTTTGCGATCTTTTTCTTTCTTGATACGAGCTTTATCTTCTGGGCTCATACCCTTGGTTGAAACTGCAGCAGCCTTTTGACCTGTACTTTGACCCGCCGTTGGTAAATCACGAACGTGACCTACACTCGACTTAACGACAAAGTCTTTGCCAAGATATTTATTGATAGTTTTAGCCTTGGCTGGCGACTCCACTATAACGAGCGATTTACCCATATTGACTCTAACGTCCTTAATCACGATGCTTCAACACCAACAATTTTACTTGTGGGCTTTTACGCATGATATTCTAAATTCATTGCTTCTTTTTTTACTATTGTGCGAGATTACTAGAAGATCAACCGCTTTTTTCAAAATTGGATCTGATCGCTCGACAATTCGACGACTCATAGAGAAAAGAGTCACAATATAAAGAAGCTATAAAGTACTCACTAAGAATACTTGCAAGAGCCTATTCATCAGGCATTACGTCTAAACGCGCTCATACTAAGCTTGTCGGCGAATCTAACGCGAGCCCCATTCAATTATTTTTGTCATAAATCACAAAATAAATTGTGGATGTTTGAAAAGACTCTCTTAATCGGTTGTGAAATCATTGAATTTCTAGTTCGACACCATAAACTCAACGATATATTCAGTTATCAGAGATAAACTCATGACAAAGAAAGTAATAGCAGAATTTGATTTACTGCTTATCGCAAACCAAATTATCCAATCACATGATGACTACATTGAAGGCATGCGCGCAAACAGCGTAGTAGAAAAAGACGATGTACTCATTTTCAAAGGTGAATACTTCTTAGACAACAACGGAATGCCGACAGAAAATACAACCGCGGTATTTAACATGTTTAAGTACTTGGCGCATCACCTTTCGAAAGAATTTACAATTCAGCAATAATTAAAAAGCTTGCCATCTAGGCAAGCTTTTTTGTTCCTGGACCTTTATATACTTATCATTTTTATAGACTTAGTATTTTTATAGACTCAGCATTTTCAGCTTATCGAAGTAGTCAGGGAATGTCTTGGATGTACAACCTGGATCATTGATCGTCACCGGGGTGTCACTCAAAGCAACCAATGAGAAACACATCGCCATGCGGTGATCATCGTAAGTATCAATCGCCGCGTGCGTCAGTTCAGCCACAGGGTTAACAATGATGTAGTCTTCACCCTCTTCCACCTCAGCGCCTACTTTACGTAGTTCTGTTGCCATTGCCGCTAAGCGATCCGTCTCTTTCACACGCCAGTTGTAAACATTGCGGATTGCGGTTGTTCCTTTAGCAAACAGAGCCGTTGTCGCAATTGTCATCGCCGCATCTGGAATATGGTTATAGTCCATATCAATGCCTTTTAGCTCACCACAACGAGAGATAACGTAGTCATCACCCCACTCGATTTCAGCACCCATTTTCTCAAGTGCATCAGCGAATTGGATATCACCTTGGATACTGTTTTTGCCAATACCTGTCACTTTAATCTCGCCACCTTTGATAGCAGCGGCTGCAAGGAAATATGACGCAGATGATGCATCACCTTCAACCAAGAAATCACCGGGTGCTATGTAAGATTGCCCAGTTGGAATCACAAATTCTTGGTAGTCATTGTTGATAACATCCACACCAAATTGCTTCATGATATGCAGCGTAATATCGATGTAAGGCTTAGAAACCAATTCACCTTCGATTTTGATGGTCACTTCGCCTTCAGCTAAAGGTGCAGCCATCAAAAATGCCGTCAAGAATTGACTAGAGATAGAACCATCGATAGAAACTGTACCACTCTTTAGCCCAGTACCCGTGATCTTCAGCGGTGGGTAATTTTCGTTCTCTAAGTATTCGACGTTGGCGCCGGCCTCTTGCAGAGCAGTCACTAAGTGACCAATTGGACGCTCTTTCATACGTGGCTCACCAGTAAGAACGTATTCACCGCGACCTAAACAAAGTGCAGCAGCCAATGGACGCATTGCTGTACCCGCGTTACCTAAGAAAAGCTCTAGGGCTTTGTCACTTGAGAATGCACCACCAACACCTGTCACTTCACAAACTGTTTTGTCTGCAGACAACTGATAATCAACACCTAACTGTGTTAATGCATTCAACATATGACGAATGTCATCACTGTCTAGTAAGTTTGTTAGGCGAGTTGTTCCCGTTGAAAGTGCAGCCAAAAGAAGCGCACGGTTGGAAACACTTTTTGAGCCAGGTAGATTAACTTCCCCGCTCACTTTTTGAATTGGTTGTAACGTAAGGCTTTCCATTAAATCTTATAGTCCTTGTACCACCCGAAGTCACTGGCGCGTATTTATTTTCGGGTGATGAATAATTCTTCGTACTTGCAGACTAACGAACTTTTCCAATGAACTCCAGAGCTAATCCCCTCGATAAAGGCGATTAATCAGCCAACTAAACACATTTATATACTAGTACACGAGATCAACTCGAACGCCATCTGAAAAATAGAGAATTCGCACATCATCACCTCGGTTAAACAACATCGAGTTATCGACGTCTTGAATGATATTAACCAACTTATCATCTTTAGTTTTGACCAATAACTCGACGAGCTTATATTCCACTTTGTACTGTGTGTTACCTCGATTGCGAGCAATCCCGGCACCCGCCACAGCACCGACGGCCGTTGCGACTTCTTTGCCGGTACCGCCACCAAATTGATTACCTATCAAGCCACCAATAGCCGCACCCAACAAGGTTTCCCAACCATTCGCTTTCGACTCTACGATCTCTTGTTGGGTAATGTATCTGACCGTGTCAATCTCACCATAAACGACCTCATTAACTGGTCGAGCTTGGTTTCTGTTGTAAGCTGCATTTGCCAACATGGGCAAAACAAGTAAAATCCAAAGCAACTTTTTCATGGTAAAACTCCTAAAGACCTCTTGGTCAGTGATTAATCTGTAACGCGGTACTTATGACTATATACCTAACCGAACTTGATACTACTAGTATAGAGTTTCCTTCGCCTTTCGACGCGCTTGATGAACCTAACGGTCTGCTCGCGTTCGGTGGTGATTTGTCACCCATACGAATTCTGAACGCTTATAGCCAAGGTATATTTCCATGGTATGGCCCAGGAGAGCCTATACTTTGGTGGAGCCCTGCACCGCGAGCGGTATTTAATCCTAAGACATTCGAACCATCAAAAAGTCTTAAAAAATTTCAAAGAAAGCATAATTACCGTGTCAGCATCAACCAAGCGACGGACAGAATAATTGGTTATTGCTCTTCACTGAGACCCGAAGAGGAAACTTGGTTAAACAATGACATGCAAGCAGCCTACCGTGAACTCGCTTCATTAGGGTTCTGCCACTCAGTTGAGGTTTGGCAAGGTGACGAGCTGATTGGCGGGCTTTATGGGTTACAAAGAGGCCAAGTCTTTTGCGGTGAATCGATGTTCAGCCTGAAGACGAATGCCTCTAAAATTGCGCTATGGTACTTTTGTGAGCACTTTACACAATTCGGTGGACAACTCATTGATTGCCAAGTCATGAACCCACACTTGGAATCCTTGGGTGCTATCGAGGTTGATAGGGATGAATTCCTAAGTTCTCTTCGATTACTCAAAGAAACGTCCGTTAACGATGCATGTTTTAAAAAACAATGGCTAAAGGAAATGCCTTAATGAATCCAGATTTACAACAAATCAGAATTGGATTAACAGACAATCACGCTTGCAGTTACTTACCCCATCTCGAAGAAAGAGTGGCAGTCACGCTTGATGAACACATGCACACCGCAGATAACTATGAAGTTCTACTTGCGAATGGATTTCGCCGCAGTGGAACAACCATTTATAAACCACATTGCGATAATTGCTCATCGTGCCAAGCGATTCGACTGTCGATTCCCGAGGTCAAGTTTTCCAAGAGCCAACGACGAATACTCAACAAGGCCAAAGCGCTGCGTTGGGAGCTGAAAGATGAAATGGATGACAACTGGTTTGACTTGTATAGTCGCTATATAACCGCTCGCCACCGTTCGGGAACCATGTATCCACCGAAGAAAGAAGAGTTTCTGCATTTCTCTAAAAATGAATGGCTTGCTACAAAGTTCATGCACATCTATGATGAGGGGCAGTTAGTCGGCATTGCCGTTACAGACATCATGTCTCACTGTACGAGCGCGTTTTATACCTTCTTCGACCCTGATATCGACATTTCCATGGGAACTCTTGGCGTTCTATTCCAGATCCAACATGCCCAGAAAGAACAAAAACAATGGTTATATTTGGGTTATCAAATCGATGAATGCCCTGCGATGAACTATAAAGTACGATTTCAACGTCATCAAAGGCTAGTAAATCAGCGGTGGCAAGGGTAGAATACGCGACAACTTTACATATTTTGATTTTAACGGCACAATCAAGCCGTTGAAAACCGCCAAATTTCGAAAGAGGATTAGATGGCTAAAGAAGACGTAATCGAGATGCAAGGCACTGTCCTTGATACTCTACCAAACACAATGTTCCGTGTTGAGCTTGAAAACGGTCACGTAGTGACAGCACACATCTCTGGTAAAATGCGTAAGAACTACATCCGTATTCTTACTGGTGATAAAGTAACTGTTGAGATGACTCCATACGACCTTTCTAAAGGCCGCATCGTCTTCCGTGCTCGTTAATTTTTAATTACCGAATACGATAAGAAGCGGAGCCCTCAAGGCTCCGTTTTTTATCGCCTGAACTTTTTACCACTCCAACAACACCAACCTCGCATCTAGCATCTAGCATCTAGCATCTAGCATCTAGCATCTAGCATCTAGCATCT
>NZ_JBGONH010000091.1:0-7418 GCF_041439075.1 Vibrio sp. FF145 | reverse complement strand
TTCTTGAAGATAAAAGCGGCTTTCCCCGGAAAGCCGCGATGAACCTTTTTTTATCCATAAGTGCAATATTTTTTGAGATAGCTACAATTTCTATTGAGAAAGATAAACTTGGTCATGTACCCTATCCAGATAGTTAATTGGACTCTGGATTAAACATGTTTGAATATAACGGCAAGCAAATCGAAACCGACACTCAAGGTTATCTGTTAGATTACACTCAATGGGAAGAAGGTATGATTGAAATTCTTGCTCAAGATGAGGAAATTGAACTTACTGATGCACACTTAGAAGTCGTACATTTTGTAAGGAGCTTTTACGAAGAGTTCAACACCTCACCAGCGGTTCGCATGCTCGTTAAAGCAATGGAAAAAGCGCACGGCCCAGAAAAAGGCAACAGTAAGTACCTTTTCAAATTATTCAAAAAAGGCCCTGCCAAACAAGCAACCAAGCTCGCCGGTTTACCTAAACCAGCAAAATGCTTGTAGAACTAAAATAGCGCTAGGTTGATCTCAACGTAAAAAGTTAAATACTGTAGTGTCCTACAGTATTTTAAACTCCCCTACACGTACGTCCTGCCGCCGCTCATTGTGTTTAACTTGATGCACTTCTACGTTGTCCACTGTTGCGCTCGGTGGTCCAAGATTAAGCCAAGCGTGTAACTTCTCAAGTTTCAGCACCTCTCCGACCGCTAACACTTCAACTCGACCATCATTTAGGTTCTTTGCATAGCCGGAAATGCCCAAATCCAGCGCCTGCCTACTGGTGTGATAACGAAATCCAACACACTGAACTACGCCTGACACGACAAAAATATACTGCAGAGTTTCCATAACGTTGCCTCATAAATTATATGGATGATATAGTTGCGATTCTATTCATTCACCATTTATTGGTGGGCTTACTTCGAGTATTACAATTATGAAAGAAATCCCGTTTCGTTGGATTGACAAATATCTCATTCACCTAAAAATCCAAGAAAAGTTCTATCTACTATTCTTATTACCTCTTATCGCCCTGGTTATACTTACTCTAGTTTTAGATAGCGCCGCGGACTCTTTACTTGCTCACCTTTACCAGGATGAATTACACCTGATGAAAGGGCTGATTGAAGCTGGACAACTTACCAAAGATCAGGTCGCTCAACTCATTAGCAATTCTGACACCATCTCTTTAGGATATGGCGCAGGATCTGTTTCTGTCATGAATGGCGCCTTCAGTTTGGTCGCAAGCCATGACCAAAACTTATGGTCAGCTCTATCTACAACTCAAGTTTCGATTATTGCGGTAACTCTCACGCTGATAGCTCTGGGGGTTTACTACATCATGACTTTCATTGGTGGCGCTATGTTCTCGATGAACAAAGCACTCAGCACACTTGCAAGTGGCGATTTAACTTGTCGTATGAACTACTTTTTAGTTCGTGATGAGTTCAGTGAAATAGCTATTACTATCGATAAGGTAGCCGAGCGTGAACAAAACATGGTTCTCTCAATCCAAGAGTCCGTTGCTCTCATGCAGCAAATCAGCTCAGATTTGAACCAGTCAACACAACAAAGCTCAGATATCTCAAGTAATCAACAAGAGCACTTGAATAGCCTCGCCAGCGCAACTGAACAAATGGCAGCAACGATTCGCGAAGTCGCTACCCTTGCCCATGATTCAAGCACTCAAACAATGGACGCTCGTGGTGTCGCACAAAGTGGTCAAGTTAAGGTTTCTAATACTTTGGAATCGATCTCTAGCTTATCCCAAGAGATTCAATCGGCTTCGCAAGCAGTAGAAGAACTCGATGCTAATGCAGCGCAGATCGATGAAGTAGTCGCAACCATCAATGGTATCTCTGAACAAACTAACCTGTTAGCGCTAAACGCTGCGATTGAAGCTGCTCGAGCTGGAGAGCAAGGCCGTGGTTTTGCAGTTGTTGCTGATGAAGTTCGCGCTCTTGCCGGACGAACTCAACAAGCGACAGTTGAAATCCAGAGCATGATCGAGTCGTTACAGCGTAACAGCCAATCATTAACAAAACTGATGGAAGTGACAGTAAACAATGCCAATGAAGGCCAAACACTGATGTCGGAAGTGAACGTTGAGATCGGTTCTTTAGCTGAGAAAAACCAGTCTATTTCTGATAGTAGTACGCAAATTGCTACTGCTGCAGAAGAGCAAGGTGTCGTTGCGGATAACATTGCACAAAGCGTTGAAGAGATTCGTCATCAATCAGACGGCATCTGCGAGATGATCAGTAAAAGTAACTCTAACGTTGACCAACTTCGTAAGCAGAGCGATACGATGGAAGGTTTACTGACAGGTCTTAAAGCTTAATACTGACATCTAGCCACCATCTAATGATGGTTCAATACAAGGGCTGCTTTTGCAGCCCTTTCTTATTTGCTTTTCCCTTGTACTTCCCCGACAATACCCCTCCTTCAAATTCAACAAACAGAGTAAATTATGACTCCTTCAATTCATCTAGCTAAAGGCCGAGATAAATCACTACGCCGTAAACACCCTTGGGTATTTTCACGCGGTATCGATAAGGTCGAAGGCGAACCACAACAAGGTGAAACTGTAGACGTATATGCTCAGAATGGTCAATGGCTAGCAAAAGCGGCTTACTCACCAGAATCTCAAATTCGAGCTCGTGTTTGGACATTTGAAAAAGAAGAAATTAACAAAGCGTTCTTCGTAAAACGAATTCAAGACGCGCAATCACTGCGTGAAGACATCATTGAGCGTGATGGTTTAACTGGCTACCGCCTTACCGCTGCAGAGTCTGATGGACTGCCAGGTATCACTATCGACAAATATCAAGACTACCTAGTTTGCCAACTACTAAGTGCGGGCGCTGAATTCAATAAGAGCGTATTGGTTGAAGCTTTAATTGAATGCTTCCCAGACTGTAATATTTACGAGCGTTCAGACGTAGCAGTTCGTAAAAAAGAAGGCCTAGAACAAGTTGTTGGTGTACTTCACGGTGAAGAGCCACCAAAATCTATCGTCATTGAAGAAAACGGCGTCAAAATCAGCGTAAACATCATGGAAGGCCACAAAACTGGCTTCTACATGGACCAACGTGATAGCCGTAAAGAATCAATGAAGTATGTTAAAGGCAAAGATGTGCTTAACTGTTTCTCATACACTGGCGGATTTGGTCTTTACGCACTGAAAGGCAACGCAAAACGTGTAATCAACGCAGACGTATCTCAACTTGCTCTTGATACAGCTAAGTTCAACGCTGAACTCAATGAGTTTGATATCTCAAAAAAACGCGCTGTATTCCTAAACGCAGACGTATTTAAACTACTTCGTGAATACCGAGATCAAGGCACTAAGTTTGACGTCGTGATCATGGACCCACCAAAGTTCGTTTCAAGCAAAAATAACCTAACATCAGGAGCTAACGGCTACAAAGATGTAAACATGCTTGCAATGCAAATCTTAAACCCTGGTGGCACTCTACTCACCTACTCTTGCTCTGGCTTGATGGGCACTGATTTATTCCAAAAAATCATCGCTGACGCTGCTCTAGATGCAGGAAGAACCGTTAAATTTGTCGAGCGCTTCGAGCAAGCCGCTGACCACCTAACAGATACAGCGTACCCAGAAGGCTTCTACCTAAAAGGTTTTGCCTGTAAAGTGTTGTAACTGTAGGGTGTTGCAACCTCAACGTAAGGTTTCTTAAGCGCGATTACTTTACTAAATTAAGATATAAAAAAAGGGCCTTTCGGCCCTTTTTGTTTAGTTGCTTGTTGTATCGTATATCTTCAGTAAATCACTTAGGATTGCACTCTCAGATAGCCCCGCGTACTGGCCAGCAGCACCTTCAAGAACAATTTGTTGACTATTCTCACCAACCGAAGTCCCTGCTTGAGAGATTGTAACAGTTAAATCACCGTTACCTTCAACAACACCAATTTGATTACTCTTAAGTAAACTGTCTATAGTATCATTCGCATCTGTGTGCAGTAGTTCTGATAAATCTATCTTATCCTGTCCCTTTGTAAAGTCAGTAATAACATCTCTTTCACCATCTCTAATGTCATTCCGAGAACTAGTCGTGTCTTGATCCACAAACTTAAAGATATCGTCATCACTGCCGCCAGTTAATATATCGTTACCAAGACCACCGATAAGAATATCTTCACCAGCACCACCTTTAACTGTATCGTTGCCCGTTCCACCTCGGAGGCCATCATTACCTTGTCCGCCATCTAGGTAATCATTACCAGCACTACCGAAAATGACATCTATACCTTTTTCACCGTATACATAATCATCGCCAGCACCACTATGAGCAATATCTAAATACGCGTTACTTTGACTCGGCATAGAGTTATTAAAGGCTGCACCTTCACCATTACTGTTTGATGCTAACAAGCTACTGTCTGAACCGTTAGTAAATGATTCTAATGTCGCTTGAGCGTTAGCCTGCTTAGATGCACTATCACCCGCTGTATCATCTAACTTTGAATGACTGTCACCAAGCCAAATGATATCGTCGCCTTTTCCAAGGTGTACATGATCTCCTCCAGCACCAACATTTACTTTAAATCCATTAGCCACTTCTGATTTCGTGAAATACTCTGTTGTTGAATCCGTTCCAACAGAGCTCCATTGAAGCTTAGCATCACCATTTTGATGATGGTATAGCTTAAGAGTATCGACCGCATTACCTGGCGCACTAATATCTAAACCGGATTTACTAGCAGGAACATTAAACACCAACTTATTACTACTAGTATCACCATCACCGTCTTTCAGTGTGTAATCAAAATCAAGTGTTGAAGGCCTATCTTGAGGTTTACCACTAAACTCATACGCTCCGGTGTCAAGGTCAATTACAAATACGAACTTACCATCGACGGTTATGGTTAATTTGTTGGTTGCTTCATCCTTAGAATAGCTAATATTCGAAGGCAAAGTTCCCGATGTTGAGATAGTCGAACCATTAAAGTTAAATGAGCCAGTTCCAAATTTTATCTGACTTACGTAACCACCATCTGCCCCAAAACCAGAACCAGAACCAGAACCGCTACCTGAGATTGAACCTGTTACGTTTTGTACGATTGAGTTAATAAGTGCATCACTCAGCTGAGATTCATCATCAATCAACTCCGCGTTTTTATCTTTGGGACCTGTTCCATCATATGCAACTTTGTTGATCTGAGTTCTGTTACCTTTTAGATCAATTCCAACTGCGTGCGCGGTAATATTGTTAGTAGTTAAATGCTGCTTCCATGAAGCCTCTTCATATCTATCTATTTTATCATTTTCATGTGTTGCACCATCGCTGATGAAATAACTGACGTTATTTGCGTTAGGTATACGTAAACTGGAGTCCGTATTCCAATAATTCTTACCACCTTGTATCGCGTCATCATAAGCGGTACCACCACCGGCCTGTAGTGCGTTGATATAACCCTTCACTTCGTCGACAGTCATCCATGCTTTGTTATTATGCTCAACTAGAGAAACGTTATAGTTGAATGTTATAAGCTGAACACGAACATTATCTGATGCTCCCGCATATTGATTAAGCATTTGCAGTACGGATGCTTTAAGAACATCGAAACGATCTCCTTTCATTGATCCAGAAACATCCAAAATAAGCTGAACATTAGTGCCTACAGTATGAATAGTCGTATCAATTTCTTCATATTTAGCATCTGGCTGGTCGTCTTCAATTGAAACCGTAATCTGACCTCCAGAGCTAGACAACCCGGAAGTATCCTTAGCAATCACGGGAATATGAATCGATAAGTTATCTTCTCCACTGGTATTAGGGTGATCAACAGGAGCTTTAAGTTGTACCTCATAATGTCCACTACTATTTAAAGTCGCTTCAATAACAGGTTTACCGTTAGCTTCGCCAAGAAGTGTGTGACCATTATTTGATACACTCCAAGTAATTGTATGCCCTTCAGATGTCAGAGGTTGGCCAGTTGATGTTGTTACTGTAATTGAACTTGATTCACTAAATACAGTGTCAGACCAGTTACCATTGGCATCGGTAATAGACAAATCCCCCTGAACAGAGTGTCCATCAGTAGAATCACTCGGCAAACCTATCGTATCCGTAATACCCCCACTAAGAGCTTCTTCAGACACACTGACTGACTGATTCCTGATGACAGGTGCAACTTCATTGTCGAGTATCGAGCCAGTACCTGTGTCGCCACCAATAGTAATGGTGTAATTTTCAGTATTTTCTACAAGAACGTCATCTAATGTCGGAACAATAACTTTAAAGTAAGATACGCCTTTAGGCACAATAATAGATTGCTTATCTGCACTCAGTTTAACGCCATCCGTAAACGAAATGTCTGCTTTTCTAACATCACTACTATTCGGGAAGTTAAATGAATATTTAACTTCTATATCAGAAGAACCTGTAAGTGCAACACTGTACTCCAACACTCCACCTTCTTTAACAGCAAGAGCATCGGACACACTTATTGCGGGTTTATCAGAAGCATCTTCATTTATAGAGCCCGTAGCTGATACACCGTGCTGACCGCTATTGATGATTACATCTTTACTAGCATCAGTTGAAGATTGGAAAGGTATCTCACTCAACTTAATTCCAAAGTCTTCTGATGTTTCGAAACGGTTATCATTTACTGTATCTACATTAACTTTGAAATCCGTAACTTTCGCAGGAAGTGTGAATGTTCCATTCACTTCATTTACCGAAATAGTCTTAATCACTCCGCCAGAAACATAAGTGACTGTAACCCCAGCAAACGGCTTACTACTGTCTGCGGCTAAATCCTCAAGGTTTGCTTTGCCAACGCCATTAGAAAATTCAAACTCGACTTTCATCTCAATCGACGCTTCAGACACCTTCGATAGTTGCCCATCAAATACGGCCGTGTTTCCTTCATCAACAGCATTAGCATTCGTCAATGTAAGTGTAGGGTTATCTGAATGATCTAACTTGATTGTACCTTGACCTTTCAGATCAGAATTCGCTTCATCAATACTTGACGTTCCACCTACCTGAGATTTTGTATCTACAATGTGAAGTCCAAAACGTTCAGTCCATTCAAACTTATCGTCTTGTACGGTTTGAACCGTTACACGAAGTTCAGTTCTTCCTGCCGGAATTTCTACATAACCGTTAACAACATTTGCAACTTGGAAATCGCCGTTAGCATCTTTGTATTCGTAAGTTAGGCTATTGGTATCGATGTCATCAAATTCAGTATCGTAACCGTTTGTTGTCGCTTCAAATTTAACATACTGTTTTTCAGAAGAGGCTTCATTTAATGTCACTTTAAAGGATGCTCTATCTCCTTCATTCACAGGCACAGCATCGTGGACTTTGATAGTTACGTCGTTGTCTTTGATGCTCGCGTCGCCCGTCGCCGTGTTGTTCGTCGTCGTGCCCGCCGCCGCCGTCACTTTCAGGCCGAAGG
>NZ_JBGONH010000090.1:0-7441 GCF_041439075.1 Vibrio sp. FF145 | reverse complement strand
TAAAACGCTTTTATCTCGAACAAAATTTAACCACGAAAGGTCAACACGCCCTAAACACACTAAAGAGCCTACATTATGAACGGCCCCCAACAGTTGGACATCAATTATTGGGGGCTTTCTGTTTTTGTAATCTGCTCTTTTGAGCCACAAAAAAGCCTTGCTAGTTTCGCAAGGCTTCTCTTATTTCTCATTACTCTAAAATCTAACCGCTATTTTTCTTCGAAGCGCTTCGCTAAGTGATAGAACTCATTCACTTGCTCTTTTAGCTCTGTGGAGTGGTCTTTCACGGAATGTGTTGCAACCAAGTTTTGCTCTGCGGTGGATGCAATAGACTGCATATGCAGATTTACTTCGCTCGATAGTTCACGTTGTTTATGAGCAGAGCTTTCAACAGATTGCATCAATTCATTCATCGATTGCATTAGATTTTCAACTTCAGATAAACGCTCTGCGCTCACCTTCGCAACATCACCACACGCGTCTGTTTGGTCTCTGTTCGCCAGAATATCTTTCTGCCAGCCTTCAATCGTCGCCAGCATGGTATCGATGCTCTCTTTAATCTGAACTGTGGCCTTTGACGTTCGCCCAGATAAAGCACGAACTTCATCGGCAACAACTGCAAAGCCTCGTCCTTGCTCGCCTGCTCTTGCCGCTTCAATCGCAGCGTTAAGTGCCAACAAGTTGGTTTGTTCAGCAATACCACCAATCTCTTCCATTATCTTGCTCACGCTTTGCGCTTGGTCGCTCAATTGGTAAGTCGTGTGCGTCGCTTTCTCCGCCTGAGATGCCAAATTTTCAAGGTTACGATGGGTTTGATCAATGCTCTCTTTAGCACCAGCACAAGTTTGCAAGGTAACATCGACAATTTGGTGAGCTTCTTCTGTACGAGAAGAGACTTCATTGGCGGTCACCTCAACCTCTTCAGTTGCTTCACGTACCTGAAGAATATCTTTTGTCTGCTGATCGAGCGCTTCAGTGACTTGGTATGACGTCGCATTAAGGTTATCAGCTAAATCTTGCAATGGTTTCGCTGAGTCTGTCATACGGCCTAACACAGTGCGAATTCGGGCAGACATCAGCTTGAGATGAAAATCGGCAACAGAGAACTGACTGTTACCTGAGTAGACAAGGCGACTGACACTATCGAATTTAGATTGCAGTTTTTTCAACTGTAATGGTGTATCAATGAGCTCTTGTCGGAAAAGCAGTGCTAGAGCAGAAACAGGAAGAAGACTCAATATCCACTGCGATGCTTGCCCTACTTCTACAAGGTTTGAAATCAGAGGCGCAGCCAAAGAGCCGAGTAACACTGCGTAACGAACACTGTCACTGATCTGTAGTGACCATTGGCGACCTGACGTCTCAGCTTTCAATAAGCTTTGATAAGCCTTGTCTGCGACTTGTACCCATTCGTTTTTCGCCTTAACACGAACAGACTGATAGCCACTTACCTTCCCGCCATCATAAATAGGGGTAACGTAAGCATCAACCCAGTAGTGTCCACCGGATTTAGTTTTGTTTTTTACGATCCCGCGCCAAGCCTTGCCTTGTTTTAGATTCACCCACATATCGGCAAAAGCCGCTTTTGGCATATCACCATGCCTAACAATATTATGGTGTTGCCCTAGTAATTCATCTTGGCTGTATTCCGCAATACGGCAAAAAGCGTCATTACTATAAGTAATCACACCTTTAAGGTCGGTAGTCGAGACAAGTTGTTCGTTTTCGCTTAGAAGCGTTTCACGTGATTGAGAAGCTGAACTGACAGTCATTTGGTATTAACTTCGGTTAATTATTATTGTAGCGGAATAATATATACAATTATTAAAGTTATGACAAAATATGAAAGTAACATTTTGTACAGATGACTAGTATTTATACAAAAATAACCCATGCATGTCACAAAACTCTGAACGCTAAGTCTCTTCTCTAACTCTTATGCCTTTGATCTAATTATTCACACCTCTATCTGACTAAAAGTCATGACTCATCTAAATTAACTGCAGTGGTAAATTTCACGGTTCTCATAGAGACTGAGGTATGGAACTTGCGAATATTCAGATCTTTGCGCAATACACGCTCAACAAAGTCTTCGTAAGCTTGTATATCTTTCACCGTAACAATCAACATAAAATCAAAGCTGCCTGATATCTGATAGCACTGAGTAACCTCTGACGCCTTAGAAATAGAATGGCGAAAAATTTGATAGATATCCCCTCGGTCGCGCTCCATTTCAACGGACACAACTAGGGTCATCTTGCTGCCAGTAAGCTCAGGGTTAATGATCGATACATCACCGACTATCACGCCCTCTTGCCTCAATCGTTTCACTCGCTTTAAGCAAGCAGGAGGTGATAGCCCTACGATCTCGGCTAACGATTGATTAGGGATCCGGTTATTCTTCTGAAGCTCAACCAATATGCTTCTATCTATACGGTCTATTTCCATAATTTCTTAAACCATGATTTTTTTGACTGATAATTTCTTACTTTACGACAATTTAAAAATCACGGGTAATTTTATAGGTTATTTTTGAAATCATAATCACAACAATCGCGGTAAGATCTTTTTATACAACACAACGAGTTATGGTCGTAACAATGAAATCAACCTATCAATTTTTCAAAGAGCTCCTCAAAGAAATCTTCGATGTCACTTCGACGCTTTTCCGTATCATGATTCCAATAATCATATTGATAAAAGTCATCGAAGAGCTTGGCGGCATAATGATTCTTAGCGAATGGCTAAGCCCTATAATGGAAAGCGTCGGATTACCCAAAGAAATGGGTCTAGTATGGGCAACTACCATACTCACCAACATCTATGCCGGGCTAATTATCCTTATTAATTCCGATGTTCCCTTAACGGTTGCTCAAGCTTCAATTTTAGGCAGCATGATGCTCCTTGCTCACTCATTGCCAATTGAAGGCGCAATTGCCAAAAAAGCAGGTGTTAGCTGGCTGGCTACCCTATCGGTGAGAGTGGGTGGAAGCTTAGTGCTGGCATGGCTACTCAACCTCAGTTATCAATACGGAGACTGGCTCAACTACCCAGCAACCGTGCTTTGGCAACCAGAAGTATCTGGAGACACGAGTTATCTTGGTTGGGCTATTGAACAGCTCAAGAACTTTGCGGTTATCTTCATGGTAATCTCAGCACTATTACTGTTACTCAAGATCTTAAAGGTTCTAGGTATTGAGAAACTCATGGCAGTATTACTGAGACCATTGGTAAGAGTGCTGGGAATCAGCAAAGACGCAACAAACCTAACAATAATAGGAATCACGCTCGGCCTTTCGTTTGGTGGCGGCTTATTAATCAATGAAGCCAAGAAAGGGCATATCTCAGCAAGAGACGTATTCACCGCAATCATGTTGCTCAACTTGCTCCACAGTTTAATTGAAGATACGTTGTTGATCCTACTCATCGGGGCTGATTTCTACACCATATTTTGGGGAAGGCTTGTATTCTCGGTGTTGGTTGTCGCTGTGATATCAAACGTCATTAAGCGCATGAATCCAAGCACTTGCGAACGGTATTTTTATCGCGATGTCTCTCAGTAATAAGTAAATCGCCAACAAGAATAAAAGGAAAAGAACTCAAATACGGGTTCTTTTTTACGACTTGGTACTCCTATCACCTCCGATATTTTTAAATTTCACGCCCTTGAAACACTGAAAATCATTCTCAACACCCTAATTATTGATATTTCGTGTGAAAATAATTTCAGCACAGGTATTTACTAATAACTCAATTATTAAATGCAATGTTTAAACACAGAGAATATAAAACGCATCTTATTACTTATAACTCCATACCTTGTATAAAGTACTCTCAAGATAATAATCACTTCCCAACCAAGATTATTAAAATCCAAACTATCAACTATTCATTCAACAAAACTCATTAAATAGCTGATAATAAAATAAATAACGACCATTATTTGATATTAACTTTAAATGTTGAAATCGGAACGAACAATTGCTTGTAATAATTATCTATTTGATTGGTTAATTTTATAAATATATTTTGTTACATAATCAAAACTGATGGCTCTTTTTAATATGCTCCTTATAACAGCGCCTCTTACAACCGAGGCTCGCACAACTAAGATTCTTACAAAAACACCCATAAAAGCAATGACTTTAATGGTTCTAACTTTGTCATCACTGTCACAGGCTTCCACTATTGAGAACGATGAACTATTGCTTAAGTCATTGATTAAACGAGGTGTTATCTGTTCTAGCTTAACCTATGAGGAAAATCAAGAAGCTTTACGTATCTATCTCAACGCTAAAAAAGCGAAGAGCACTCCGTTTGATTCAAAAAGTAGAAAAGAGACAACCAATACAAAGGAGATAGAAAGTAAAAAAAATACAACAAACACACGTCAGTTAAATAAGACACCACAAGAGTGTATTAGGCCAAACTCGGACAACAGCTCCGAATAAGGCAAGTTGATACTGATATCGACATGGAAATATAAAAGGAAAACATAATGAAAATGATGAGAAAAACATTGTTGGCTTCAGCAATGCTTACTCTATTTAGCGTCAGTAGTTATGCAAAAACACCTATTGATTTAGGCGTTGTTAATGAAGACAAACTCATTGAAATGCTAGTTAGACAGGGCTTAGTCGACCAAGATGCAACCGATGTGGCAAAGCACGACGCACTTGACCGCTACTTGAAGAATAAAATCACTTCCGGTTTTAAAGGTGACGCTCAATTCGGTAAAAAAGCACTTGAGCAACGAGCGAAAATACTTAAAGCCATAGAAAAAGGATCTGGTGTTAAAAAGGCGAGCGCCTTTGCGTTAGAAGTCGGCACCAAGCGTACCGATAAAGTACTCGCTCTGTTAGTCGATTTCCCTGATTTGAACTGGGATAACAACAAACTGACCGAAGAGCACACACAAATGCTCTACGAGAGCTACAACCCAGAACATTATCAAGAGTTGTTGTTTTCAAACTCTGGCTACACTGGGCCAAACGGCGAAAACCTAATCTCGATGCGTCAGTATTACCAAAGCGAATCTGGTGATAGTTACAGCGTTGCGGGCCAAGCTGCAGGTTGGTATCGCGCCTCTAAACCTGCGTCATTCTATGGGGGTAACTCCCCTACTACCGACAACGATCTCAACGCGCAAGAACTGGTTCGCGAAGCACTGAATCAATTGGCTCAAGATCCTAGCATCAACCTAGCCGATTACGATATTGAAGATCGTTACGATTACGACGGTGACGGAAACTTCCGTGAACCCGATGGTGTGATTGATCATCTAATGGTGTTCCACGCATCTGTTGGTGAAGAAGCCGGTGGTGGCGTATTAGGCCCTGATGCGATTTGGTCTCACCGATTCAACCTTGGTCGCACTCATGTACTTAAAGGCACCTCTAGCTCGCTTCCAGACCGCTTTGGTGGCCAATACGCAGCATTTGATTACACGATTCAACCGATTGATGCCGCAGCTGGTGTATGTGCTCACGAGTATGGCCATGATTTAGGCTTGCCAGACGAGTACGACACGCAATATACAGGCAAGGGTGAACCTGTCTCTTACTGGTCAATCATGTCTTCGGGCAGTTGGGCTGGTCAAATTGGTGGCACACAGCCAACGGCATTCAGCTCTTGGGCAAAACACTTCCTACAGAAGTCGATTGGTGGTCGCTGGGTTAACGATGATCAAATCTCGATTGATGACCTAGAAGACAACCCACAGGTTTATACGTTGTTCCAAACAACGGATAACAACCGTCCGAACATGATTAAAGTGGATCTTCCAGAAAAACAGATCGAAGGTTTAAAACCGTTTGCTGGTGAGTATTCGTTCCACTCTCAAAAAGGCGATGACCTGAAAAACAGCATGACACGCAAGTTGGTGATTCCAGCCGGCGATTCTGCACTGCTTTCGTTCAAAACTTGGTATGAAATTGAGAAAGACTACGACTTTGCACGCGTACTCGTGAATGGACAAGCCATTGCCGGCAACATCACCTCAATGGATGACCCGTACAATACTGGCCTCGTTCCTGCTATTGGCGGCGAATCTGGCGGGTGGATTGATGCTGAGTTCGACGTTTCACAATGGGCAGGCCAAGAAGTAGAGCTTTCGTTTGAATACATCACCGATGGTGGCTTGGCGATGGAAGGTTTCTATTTGGATAACCTCAGTGTGGTCGTTGATGGTGAAGTAACCTTAATAGACGATGGTGAGAGCAACTCCACCTTCGCCCTAAATGGTTACAAGCTGAGTAATGGGTTCCACCAAGCGCAACACTACTACCTGTTGCAATGGCGCAGCCACATGGACGTTGATGAGGGTCTAGCCAACATCAAACGCATGGGCCAACTGATCTCATTCGATCCGGGTTTGATTATTTGGTACGTAGACGAATCTCTGACTGATAACTGGGTAGGCAAACACCCAGGTGAAGGTTGGTTAGGTGTGGTCGATGCCGACCAGAATGCAATGACTTGGGAAAAATCCGGTGAAGTCGCTCAAACTCGTTACCAAGTTCGTGATGCGGCGTTTTCACTCAAAGATCATACTCCAATGCGTCTTGTAAACAGCGACAATGATGTGCTCGAAGATACCAGTTTAGTTGGCAATGCTAGCTTCTCTGATGACCAAGATTACACATCGCCTCAAGCACCAGACTCAGGGCGTATCCTGACGGAGTTTGGTTTAGCGGTCGATATTGTGAATCAGAGTGACAACAACGAATACGGTGTGGTTCGCTTATCTAAAGTAAGCCAACACAACATCGCTCCTACTGCGAACTTCGAGCTTAATGTCACTGGCCTGAACGTTTCAGCACGTAACTTTAGCTCAGACCAAGACGGTGAGATCACCAGTTATCTATGGGACTTGGGCAACGGAACAACAAGTAACGAAGTGACACCAACTTGGTCTTACGAGCAAGCAGGTGAATACACGGTGAACTTGACTGTTGTCGACGACAAAGGCAATACCGATTCGTTCAGCTCCGTAGTGAGTGTTGAATCTCCAAACGCTCTTCCAGAAGCAAGCGCGAAGTACATTCACTTGGGTCGCTGGGTAACCATGTGGTCAACAAGTTCAGACAGTGATGGTCGTATTGTTGATACCGAGTGGACACTTCCAAACGGTAAGGTGAAACGAGGTCGTACATTCACTTCAATCTTCCCTTCATACGGTAAGCACAAGGTGACACTGAAGATAATCGATGACCAAGGCGGGATTACGACTAAGACAATTTTAGTCGACCTGTAAATCATAGCAGGCTCTATCATGAGGATTTACAAAATAAGCTTAAGTACTGTTGTCACAGGATATAAACCACGACAGCAGTTTTAAGAAAACGTCATTATTTAAGCCATAAGCGAAAGCCCTACCGATTCGGTATAATGCCGTTCGGATAAGCATTATTGCTTGAACCTGAACGGATATTTGGCTGGG